>CAJQNP010000125.1 GCA_905479705.1 uncultured Gammaproteobacteria bacterium | reverse complement strand
CCGGCCACGAACTCTGTAAAGGGAATATTGACCGAACCGGGGATGGTGCCCTTCTTGTACCAGGAAGGTGTACGCGCATCGACAATCATGCCCTTGCCAGTCGCCAGTTCACGCTCCATAAAACGAAAAATCTCGGCCTCGCCTACGGTGATCACGCCGGGCGCTACTTTCATCGGCTGAATACAGAATGGCGGGCACTTGCGCGATGTTTTCGCAAAGCCGTCATTGAGCTTGTGATCCTCATCCTGGATACGCTGGATTCGAACCTGCTCTCCGCCATGATCGACATCAAGGTAAGCCAGGTAATCTGTCAACTTGACGTCGACAGCGACTGCATTTGTGTTAACGAAAAAACCGGCTGACACAATCAGGGCTAGCGCGGAAGTTTTAGCGAAAAATAGTTTCATTAGGAAATCCCTCTATTTACGACGATTGAGCATTAACCGGATGACAGGAGACGCACGATTTCTTCACGGACAGACGAAATGCGATTATCACTCTGGTAAAATTTGTAAACGCCCTTGCGCTTGCCTGCCGTTAGCTTTATGTATAGAAAATTACTGCCTGAGTAGCGATTACTCAGTGTTTCTTCAAAATCCTCGAAACTCAGCCCCGGCTCGATAATCTTGCCAGGCGTGACATGTTTGATTTTTTCGCTTTTTGCCGCTGGTTTTTCAGGCGCAACCGCTGTCGGCGCACTGTCCCCGGTATCCGATGCCTCGGCCTCCAGAATACTGAGGTAATCATCTGCCGCCTGCGCCATCCCGGTCGAAGCAATAGCCAGCGCCAATGCCAGTAGTACACCACCCAGACCAGGTTTGATGTTTTCTCGTTGTCCCATACTGTTGTTACCTGATTCGGTCCAGCAAACTTTTTACCCACCATTACGGGGTCATACGCCCTGTTTGCCGCATTTTCCCTGCAATGCCTCTACTGGAAGCAATTATCGGCGCACCCTGATAGTGCTTTAACCGTATAGCTAGAAGCGGTCCTACATGAATTTGCGCGCCAGCCCATGGATCCTGATGTGTCGCAGCGTTAGCCTTTCTGCAAAACCCAGAGCAACAATACAAGCCGCGCAGAACCTTATTATTCATAGTATTATCAGATAGTTAAATATTTATGCGCACAGCAACATGCCTCCTCCTGCTGTCACTCACAACCCTGCAGCGCACGGCCTGCGCGAGCGATCTCATCTATCAATGGTCTGATGCACAGGGTCAGGTTCACTACGGAGACGCACCGCCCCTGGCGGAAGAGGCTGAAACAATTACACTGGAAAGACACCCACATGTCGGCAGCAACACCCGGGGTTTGCGCCCCGGTGAACGCACACTGCTTGGCGTCATAGAGCGTCGACAACAACAGCAACAGGCGCGCTCACGCGCAGCGAGATCACATGCTGACGAACAGCGGGAAGCGCTGCGCAAGCAGTGCCGCAGTCACCGCGAAAGGCTGAAACTTGCAGAGGGGCGCGACAACTTTAAACAACATGCACGTTTTTTACGAAGCAATTGCTGGTAACAGGTAAACTAGCCCGACGAACAGCACCCCACTGAAACCGCATGCAAATCAAAACAACGGAAGAGGACTACAGGATTGCGTGGCTCACCGCGCTGGCTATCAGTATCCATATACTGGAGAGCGCGATCCCGTCACCCCTGCCCGGCATCAAACCAGGGCTGGCCAATGTCATTACGATTGCGGTACTGATGCAGTTCGGCTGGCGCATTGCCGCCTGGGTGAGCCTGCTTAGGGTACTGTGCGGCAGCCTGATACTGGGTACTTTTCTGTCGCCGACATTTATCCTGAGTCTCGGTGGTGCAATTTGCAGTATCTCTATCCTGTGGCTGGCCTGCCGCATGCCAGGTGAGGGCTTTGGACCGGTTGGTTTCGGTGTGCTCGCCGCACTGGCGCACATGACCGGGCAGTTCCTGCTGGCCAATCTGCTGTTTATTCCACATGCGGCTATCTGGTACCTGTTTCCGGTGCTGTTAACCGCAGCACTATTGTTCGGTATTCTCAGCGGTATAATTGCCCGCGCCATGTATAGCGAAGACATTCCATGCAAACTGTAGACGCCCCGCTCCTGGAAACCTCTCCGGTTACCGCTGTCGACCGTATGGCGATGACGCTGTTCTTTGCCATTGCGCTGCACGCAATGATTATCCTTGGCATAACCTTTGGACTGCACGATGACACGCCGCCCGAAAACATCCTGCCAACACTGGATATCACCGTATCCAACCGCCGCACCCCGCCGCCTGATGAGGCGGATTATCTGGCACAAACCAGCCAGGATGGAGGCGGCAATACCACTGAACGGGTTCGCCCGACACAGGCAATCCCGGAACAGGCACCGGCGGTCAAACCGGAGCAGGCCGCACCCGCCCCGGCACAGGTTGTCACCACAAGCGTTGCCGAGAAAAAGCATCAGCAGGAAGACAAGGTCATTCCGGAAACCAGCCAACCGGATCTGAGCGCCACTGACCTGATAGAGCGCAGCATGGAAATGATCAACCTGAATGAACAGCTAAACGAGTCCATGCAGGCCTACGCACAGCGACCACGCCATATTTATGTATCCGCACGCACACAGGAATTCAAATACGCAAATTACATGAGCGAGTGGGTAAAAAAGGTGGAACGTGTCGGCAACCTGAATTATCCGGATGACGCACGCCGCAAGGGACTGTCCGGCAAACTCATTATGGACGTCACCATGAATGCCGACGGTACGGTACGTAACATCAATATTCTGCGGCCATCCGGTCACCCTGTCATTGACGAGGCAGCCATCCGGATCGTTAACCTTGCCGCCCCCTTCCCCCCTTTCCCGGACGAAATCCTGAAAGATGCCGACATCCTGCACATCACCCGTACCTGGGAATTTTCCACTACCAATCTACTCCGCAGTCACTAACCGGGGCCCTGCATGGGCTATGCCCATAGAGAGACTTGAAGGCAACAGGGACTCTGACTGATACTACCAGTATGGGCATTGCCAATTCTCTCAGTAATCATTTCCTCATTGCCATGCCGGCACTTGATGATCCGAATTTTCATCACACCACCACGTTTATTTGCGAGCATGACGAAGATGGCGCCCTGGGTGTCGTCATCAACCGCCCGTTGAATATGCGCCTGGCGGAAATCCTCAAATACATGGATATTGAACCGGGCAGCGAGGAAATCTCGGCCGCACCGGTCTACATGGGCGGGCCGGTACAAAGCGACCGGGGATTCGTGCTCCACGAGCCATCCGGTGACTGGGAAGCCACATTGAAGGTTACCGACACCATCGGCATCACGTCTTCGCGGGATATCCTGCAGGCAATTGCCGCCGGCGAGGGACCCGAGCGGGCCATTGTCACGCTCGGCTATGCCGGCTGGGGTGCCGGCCAGCTGGAACAGGAACTGGCGGACAATACCTGGCTGAGCGGCCCCGCCAGCTCGAAAATAGTCTTCGACACACCCAGCGAACAACGCTGGCAGGCCGCGGCCGCACTTCTGGGAGTTGATCTGAACCTGCTCTCCAGTGACGCAGGACATGCGTGAATGACAGCAGGCCGCAATCAGCCCGCTGTCACCAGGCAGGGCCGCTAGCCTTGCAAACCCTGCTGGGCTTCGACTTTGGCAAACAACGCATCGGTGTTGCGGTCGGGCAAAGTATTACCGGCACAGCGACCGCCCTGTGTACAATCACGGCCCGGCAGGGAAAACCAGACTGGGACAGGATCAGCGCATTGATCGACCAGTGGCAGCCCGCGGAACTGGTGGTCGGGCTGCCGCTGCACGACGACGGCAGTGACTCGGACATCAGCAAGGACGTAAGACGTTTCGTCAAACAACTGCACGAACGCTACCAGCGCCCGGTGCACACCATGAATGAACGACTCAGCACTCACGCTGCCAGGGAATATATGCAAGAATCACCAGGCAAACAGGAACTGGACGCCGTTGCTGCCATGATCATCCTGCAGAACTGGCTGGAACAATAGAGTCATGAAAGAGCTTGGCAACATAACCGACATCATCACGGAGATGGCAGCTATGCTGTCAGCCGAACTCGCTGCAGCCGGCATCAATGATGCCGCCATGGTCGGGATACACACCGGCGGTGTTTGGGTTGCCGAGCACTTGCACCGGCAACTGGCCATCAACGAGCCACTGGGCAGCCTGGATATCTCCTTTTACCGGGATGACTTCACGCGCATCGGCATGAACCCGGTGGTCAAACCTTCACAAATGCCCTTCAGTATTGATGATCGCCACATCATCCTGGTAGATGACGTCCTGCACACCGGGCGTACCATCCGCGCCGCCCTGAATGAATTGTTTGACTACGGGCGCCCCGCCTCCATTATGCTGGCCACCCTCATCGACCGTGGTGGTCGCGAACTCCCGATCGAGGCCAACGTGGTCGGACGGGTCATAGAACTCAATCCGGACGAACACATCAAGCTGACAGGCCCGGAGCCCCTTGAACTGGAAATCCAGGCCAGCACATGAGCCGTCAGAGCCTGCAAATCGACGCCAAGGGACGGCTGCGCCACTTCCTGTGTATCAGCGGCCTGAACCACCAGCTTATCACCGAGATACTTGATACAGCAGAGTCATTCGCGGGCGTGACAGAGCAGACCGTGAAAAAGGTTCCGCTGCTGCGCGGCAAGACCATCGTCAACCTTTTCTTCGAGGCCAGTACACGGACACGCACCACCTTTGAACTCGCGGCCAAACGCCTTTCCGCCGACGTCCTCAATATCAACATCACGCAATCCAGTACCGTCAAGGGCGAGACCCTGCTGGACACCCTGCGCAACCTCGAGGCCATGCACGTCGATATGTTTGTAGTCCGGCATGCCGACAGTGGCGCAGCGCATTTTATCGCCGCCAATGTCGCACCACATGTCAGCGTCATCAATGCCGGCGATGGCTGGCACTCACATCCCACACAGGCGATGCTCGACATGTTCACCATCAGGCGAGTCAAGGGACCCGACTTCGGCGCCCTGCGAGTCGTGATCGTCGGGGACATCATGCACTCGCGAGTGGCGCGCTCACAGATACACGCTCTCAATCTGCTTAATACCGGGGATGTTCGCATCGTTGCGCCAAAGACCCTGCTGCCGGCGCACACCGCCTCACTGGGTGCACAGATTCACCATGATCTCGCGACCGGCATCAAGGATGCCGACGTTATCATCATGCTGCGACTGCAACGCGAGCGCATGCAGGGTGCCATGCTGCCCAGCGAACATGAATACTTCGAACTGTTCGGCCTGACCGAGGAGAAGCTGGCGATTGCCAAACCGGATGTTACCGTCATGCATCCCGGCCCGATCAACCGCGGCGTTGAAATGGACTCCGAGGTTGCCGATGGCCCGCGTTCCGTCATCCTGGAACAAGTGACACATGGCATCGCGGTACGCATGGCGATCATGTCGATGGCCATGTCTCGCCGGGAAAAAGAGGCCAGCTAGACCCATGCCAGCAGACAGCACTTCAACCCTCATCCGCGGCGGTCGCGTGATCGATCCGGCCAACAATGTCGATGCCGTGCAGGATCTTTATATTGCCAATGGCAAGGTCGTTGCGCTGGGCCAGGCACCCGAGGGCTTTACACCCGATACCATTATCGACGCAAGCAAGCACATTGTTTGCCCCGGCCTGATCGACATCTGCGCCCGCCTCCGCGAACCGGGACAGGAACAAAAGGCAACCATTGCATCAGAGTCCCTGGCAGCCGCCAGCAGTGGCATTACGACCCTGTGCTGTCCACCGGACACCAACCCGGTAATCGATACGCCGGCAGTCACCGAATTCATCCGTCTGCGCGCAGAAGCGGCCGGACATGCCCGCATTGTGACACTTGGCGCCCTGACACAGTCACTGGCCGGCGAGCATTTGAGTGAAATGGCAGCCTTGCGCCAGGCAGGGTGTGTCGGCGTCAGTAACGCGCTGCAACCGATCATCAATCCACTGGTGCAGCGTCGTGCGCTCGAGTATGCCGCGACCTTCGATCTGAGCGTTTTTCTTTATCCCAACGATCACTGGCTGGCCAATAACGGCTGCGCCCATGAAGGCAAGGTTGCCACCCGACTGGGCCTGCGAGGCATTCCCGAGGCGGCGGAGACGGTAGCGGTGGCGCGCGATCTCGCACTGATCGAACAAACCGGTGTACGCGCCCACTTTTGCCGACTGACGACCGGTCGTGCCGCGCGAATGGTGGCACGTGCACAATTCGACGGCGTCCCGGTAACGGCCGATGTTGCCATGCCCTACCTTTACC
Source organism: uncultured Gammaproteobacteria bacterium (assembly GCA_905479705.1). Lineage (GTDB taxonomy): Bacteria > Pseudomonadota > Gammaproteobacteria > UBA9214 > UBA9214 > UBA9214. The sequence goes on along the minus strand of CAJQNP010000125.1, from coordinate 14,113 downwards.
TGTCCGAGATGGATATCAGCGACTTTGATACCAGCTGTCACTTGATACCGCCACTGCGTACGGTGGAAGACCGCCAGCAGCTGCGAGATGCCCTGCAGCAAGGTACCCTTACGGCCGTATGCTCCGATCATCAACCGCACGAGGCCGATGCCAAGCTGGGACCGTTTCCGGCCACCGAACCCGGCATATCCGGACTGGACAGCCTGTTGTCACTGGGCCTGCGACTGGTCGATGAGCATGCGCTTGAACTGCCTGACCTGGTCCAGCGGCTCACAGCAGGACCAGCCGGCATACTCGGGCTACCCTATGGCAATCTTGCCGTTGGCATGACCGCCGACGTCTGTATATTCAACCCGTCTGACAGCTGGCAACTGGACAGCAATACCATGCGAAGCCATGGTAAAAACACGCCATTTGCCGGCTGGGAAATGAAAGGTCGCGTTTCCCATACCCTGCTGGCGGGCAAACAGGTCTACACACCGGGCTGATCATGCAAGACGCGAAATCACAACAGCACCGCGACAGCATCTTTCTTGAAGAGGCCGAGGTACTGACACATGACAGCTATCCCGCGGGGCAACATGTGCTGCGGGTACGCGCACCGGAATGTGCTGCACGCGCGCTACCGGGCAGCTTCGCACACCTGCAGTGTGATCCATCCCTGCCGATGCGCAGGCCGCTCTCCATCATGCGAACAGACGCAGAGGCGGGCTGGGTAGAATTTCTCTACAAGGTTGTCGGCACAGGTACCGAGGCACTCAGCCGGCGGGCACCCGGTGAAACACTCAGTATGCTGGGACCCATAGGACAGCCCTTCGTTCTCGACGAGACACGACCGCGCACATTGCTGCTGGGTGGTGGCGTGGGTATTCCGCCGATGGTCTTTCTCGCTGACAGTCTGCGCCAGAATGCACACTGGCAACCGGTCGTACTGATGGGATCAGAGGTACCCTTCCCGTTTGCTGCAAGGCCCTCTCGTTTCATACTGCCCGGCATGCCGGATGCCGTCATCGCGGCCATGCCGCTGCTTGAGGACTGGGACATTGCCAGCCGCCTGGCCACCCTGCAGGGCTACCCGGGGTGCTTCGAGGGCTATATCACCGATCTGGCACGGCACTGGCTGGATGCACTGGATGAAGGACAGCGCCGCGAAGTGAGCGTGTACGCCTGTGGACCACACCCGATGCTGGCTGCCGTGGCCGCACTTGCGGGTGACTACGACCTGCCCTGCCAGGTCTCACTGGAGGAATTCATGGCGTGTGCGGTAGGTGGCTGTGCCGGATGCACCGTGGAAATCAACACAGCCACGGGCCCGGCAATGAAACGGGTGTGTGTCGACGGCCCGGTATTTGATGCGCAGGCCGTCAACTGGCATTAACGCAGGTCTATTCCTCTTCTACCAGAAAGACGTCGTCCATCGCGGCAGCGTACTGATCCACATCACCCTTGTCGAGCTTGGCCATGAGGCGTACCTCGTTGGCCGAGTCAGCATAGTGCAATGCATCGTCGTAGCTGATCTCGCCGGCCTTGTACAATTCGAACAGCGCCTGATCGAAGGTGATCATGCCCTGTTGCGACGACTGCTTCATTAATTCTTTCAGCTTGTGCACTTCACCCTTGCGGACGACATCCTGGACCAGAGGCGTACCCAGAAGTATCTCGACACACACCCGTCGGCCATTGCCATCTGCGCGGGGAATCAACTGCTGTGCTAGGAACGCCTTCAGGTTCATCGACAAATCCATGAATAACTGCGGGCGCCGGTCTTCTGGAAAGAAGTTGATGATTCGGTCCATGGCCTGGTTGGCGTTATTGGCGTGCAGCGTCGCCAGGCAGAGGTGACCGGTTTCAGCAAACGCGATAGCGTGGTTCATGGTTTCGCGGTCACGGACCTCGCCGATCAGAATGACATCGGGTGCCTGACGCAGGGTATTTTTCAGGGCCGTTTCGTAGGACTCAGTATCGATGCCGACTTCACGCTGGGTAACGATACAGCCATCGTGATTATGGACGTACTCGATCGGGTCCTCGATGGTAATGATATGTCCGGTACCGTTCTGGTTCCGGTAACCGAGCATTGACGCCAGCGAGGTCGACTTACCGGTACCGGTCGCACCAATGAAGATAATCAGCCCGCGCTTCGTCATCGCCAGATTCTTCAGGATAGGCGGCAGGTTCAGTTCTTCCATGCTCGGGATGTAGGTCTCGATACGACGCAACACCGCACCCGCCTGGCCACGCTGTATGAATGCGCTCGCACGAAACCGGCCAATGTCTTCCTCGCTGACGGCAAAGTTGCACTCATGCGTAGCCTCGAATTCATCACGCTGGGCAGGCGTCATCATATTGGTGATGATTTCCATGGAGGCCTCTGGCGTGAGAACATCTCTGGAAACCGGCACGGTCTTGCCGTCCACTTTCATGGAAGGTGGCACACCCGCTGTCAGGAACAGGTCGGAAGCACCCTTCTCGTGCATTTGCTTTAACAGAGTTGACAGGTCCATAGCGATACCCCCAGCGATTAGCGGAATGTTTCCTTGTTAGCGGCCTTGGCGCGTGCATCCTGCTTGGTCACAAGACCCTTGGCCATAATATCCTGCAGGTACTGATCCAGCGTGGTCATACCTACCGCGTTACCGGTCTGGATGGCCGAGTACATCTGCGCCACCTTGTCTTCACGAATCAGGTTACGGATGGCCGGTGTCCCGATCATGATTTCCCATGCCGCGATACGGCCGCCACCAACCTTCTTCATCAGTGTCTGGGAAATGACCGCACGCAACGACTCGGACAGCATGGAACGCACCATGGTTTTCTCTGCTGCCGGGAACACGTCGATGACACGGTCAATGGTTTTTGCTGCAGACGTGGTATGCAGGGTCCCGAATACCAGGTGTCCGGTCTCGGCCGCCGTGAGCGCCAGGCGAATCGTTTCCAGGTCACGCATCTCACCCACCAGAATGATGTCCGGGTCTTCACGCAGGGCCGAACGTAGCGCCTCGTTGAATCCCAGCGTGTCACGATGCACCTCACGCTGGTTGAGCAGGCATTTCTTGCTCTGGTGGACAAACTCGATCGGATCTTCAATCGTTAATATGTGCTCATACGACTTGGCATTGATGTAGTCAATCATCGCCGCCAGCGTGGTTGACTTGCCCGAACCGGTTGGCCCGGTGACCAGCACGAGACCACGCGGTGTATCGGCGATGTCCTTGAAGATGGGTGGCGTGCCGAGATCCTCAAGGCTGAGGATCTCCGAGGGGATAGTACGGAACACGGCACCCGCACCGCGGTTATGGTTAAAGGCGTTGACACGAAAACGCGCAAGGTCGGGAATCTCGAACGAGAAGTCGGTTTCCAGGAACTCCTCATAATCCTTGCGCTGCTTGTCGTTCATTATGTCGTAGACGAGCCCGTGGACGGTTTTGTGATCCAGGGCAGGTACGTTGACCTTGCGCATATCGCCATCCACACGAATCATCGGTGGCAAGCCGGCGGACAGGTGTAAATCCGAAGCGCCGTTCTTCACACTAAATGTCAGTAATTCAGCTATATCCATGCCAACTCCCATGCAAAAATTTCGCGTCACCCTGATATCGTCAGTGACATCGGATACTTGAAAATGCTTTCAATATCTACAACTTGACTGACCTCGCCGGGTGCGCGGCGCACGCCAACCACGCGGCCGCCAGGACTTTTCCAGCGCACTTGCACAGCCGTGACTGATTGTCGAAGTATGCCTCAATACGCCCCGGTGGCAAGTTGTGCAGCGCACATAAACCGTCATTAATCAGTCACATAAACAAGGAATCCCGGCGGCGCAGTTTCCTGCCCGCCCGGCTTCATGGATAGCTTGTCGCGCGCCGCATGCATCCTGTATCGTCATCCGTATGAACGACACAACTCTTTGTTTTATAGGTGGCGGGAACATGGCGGGCAGCCTGATTGGCGGGCTGATCGCGGATGGCTGGAACCCCGCCAATATTCATGTCTCCGATACCGACAGCGCACAACTGGATCGCCTTGCAGAACGCTTTCCGGTGCGGACGACCAACGACAACCGCACTGCAGTCGCCGATGCCGACGTGGTCGTACTGGCCGTCAAGCCACAGGTGATGGAAGACGTCGCGCGCGGCATTGCGTCCAGCGTTGCCGAACGGCGTCCGCTGATCGTATCCATCGCTGCCGGGATCACCGAACCAACCCTGCGTCACTGGCTCGGCGATGATACGGCTATCGTGCGGTGCATGCCGAATACACCGGCCATGGTCCAGAGTGGCGCCACCGCGATGTATGCCAACACCCGGGTGTCAGACGAACAACGCAGCATCGCCGAGTCCATCCTGCGTGCCGTTGGCATCGTAATCTGGGTGGATGACGAGGCCATGATGGATGCCGTTACGGCCCTGTCTGGCAGCGGGCCTGCCTACCTGTTCCTGTTTATCGAAGCGTTGCAGGACGCTGGCCGGGAACTCGGGATTTCCGACGAAACGGCATACCTGCTTGCACTGCAAACCGCCTTTGGTGCAGCCAAGATGGCGCTGGAAAGCGAAGAAAATGCTGCAACGCTGCGACAGCGCGTCACTTCGCCGGGCGGGACCACGGAACGGGCCATCAATACCCTGCATGAGGGCGGCTTCAGGGAACTGGTCAGCCGCGCCCTGCATGCCGCCGCGGAACGGTCACGGGAGCTCTCGCGGGAATTCGGGAGCAAGCAATGAGCAGTAATTATCTCGCCAATCCACTGGAATTTTTAATCACGACCCTGTTCAGCCTGTACATCCTTGCAGTGATGTTGCGTTTCATCCTGGGTACGGTCGGCGCCGATTTTTACAACCCGGTCAGCCAGTTCCTGGTACGCATCACCAACCCCCTGCTGGTACCGTTACGCAAGGTAATCCCGAGCGTCGGCAAGTTCGACACCTCGGCCATCCTGTTAATGCTGTTCCTGCAGGTGGCTTCACTCGGCCTGGTGGTGCTGATACGCGGTATCGACGTACCCGTACTGACCCTGCTGATCATCGCCATCGGTGAACTGGTGATGCTTACGATCAATGTCTTCATGTTCGCCATCATTATTCAGGTCATCCTCAGCTGGGTGAACCCCGGTAACTACAACCCGGTGACAGGCCTGCTGTACAGCATCACCAGTCCGGTGATGCGCCCCATCCAGCGGGTCATGCCACCCGTCTCCGGCATTGACCTTTCACCACTGGTGGCCATCATCTGCCTGCAGGTGTTACGCATGCTGATCATGCCCTTGCTGGGCTAGCTCATGCACCGTGTTGCGCGTCTGTAACACAATCATTAGACTCAGTTTTTTATAGCCGGCCCCTAACAACAGACATGCCAGAGGTAATCCCCGAAGACAGCGTAGGTCTGGTCACGCCCTCCTCAATCGACTTTCAGGGCCCGCTGGCACTTGACTGTGGTTCAACGCTCACGGATTACAGCATCACCTACGAGACCTATGGCGAGCTGAACGCCGCGCGTTCCAATGCCGTACTGATCTGCCACGCCCTGTCGAGTCACCATCACGCGGCCGGCTACCACTCCATGGATGACCGCAAACCCGGCTGGTGGGACACTTGTATAGGCCCGGGCAAGGCGATCGATACCAATCGTTTCCATGTAGTGTGCAGCAACAATATCGGTGGCTGCCATGGTTCAACCGGACCGGCCAGCATAAACCCCGCGACCGGTCAGCCCTACGGCAAGACCTTTCCCGACATCGTCGTCAAGGATTGGGTACGCAGCCAGGCATTACTGGCCGATGCCCTCAACATTGATCGCTGGGCCGCCGTGGTCGGCGGCAGCCTCGGAGGTATGCAGGCGCTGCAGTGGTCGATCGACTACCCGGAGCGGGTTGCACACGCGGCAGTCATTGCCGCGGCGCCACGCCTGTCGGCACAAAACATCGCCTTCAATGAGGTGGCACGCCACGCCATCCTCTCCGACCCCGACTTTCATGATGGCAATTACTATCAGCACAATGTTGTGCCGGAACGCGGACTGCGGCTGGCACGCATGCTGGGGCACATCACCTACCTGTCGGATGACAGCATGCACAGCAAGTTTGGCCGTGAGCTGCAGGCCGGCTCGCCGACCACCGGCTACGACATGGAATTCCAGGTTGAGAGCTACCTGCGTTACCAGGGCAAGAAGTTTGTATCCGAGTTTGATGCCAATACCTATGTCCTTATGACCAAGACACTGGATCATTTTGATCCGGCCGCTGCCTACAACAACGACCTGTCTGCCGCATTGGCACAGGCCAGCGCACACTTTCTGGTCATCGCCTTTACCAGTGACTGGCGTTTTTCACCGGCGCGCTCACGCGAGATCGTGCGTGCCCTGCTCGATAACAACAAGGAAGTCGTCTATGGCCATGTCGAGGCCAACGAGGGGCACGATGCCTTCCTGATGAAGATCCCCTATTACATGGATATCTTCAGCGCGTACATGAACCGTGTTGCCAGCGAGGTGGAGCCGGCATGAGCCTGCGTCCCGACCTGTCGATCATCAGTAAATGGATCAAGCCCGGCAGCCGGGTGCTTGACCTCGGTTGTGGCGATGGCGCCTTGCTGGCTCACCTGCAGGCAGACCGTAACGTCACCGGCTACGGTCTCGAGATCGACAATAACAATGTACGGCAATGCATTTCCGCCGGTGTCAATGTTATACAGACGGACCTGGATGCCGGGCTGTCGGACTTTTATGCCGAGTCCTTTGACTACGTCATCATGACCCAGACACTTCAGGCGGTTAACTACCCTGACAAGCTGCTCGAGGAGATGCTGCGGGTCGGACGCGAGGGCATCGTGACCTTTCCCAACTTTGCCCACTGGAAAAACCGCCTGCAGGTAGCAGCAAGCGGCAGAATGCCCATGTCTCACACATTGCCAAATCCGTGGTACAGCACACCGAACATCCATTTGTGCACCGTCAATGACTTTGAGACCCTGTGCCGTGACCGCGGTATTCGCATACTGCAACGTACCATGGTCAACTATGCGCACCGCCGCAGCATGGGTGATCACCTGCTGCCCAACCTGCTGGGCCGAATTGCCCTGTACCGGTTCGCGCGCAGCTGAACCGGCTGTTTTATATACAATTAACGACTTGAGGAGAACAGACTATGCGAAAAATCCGACTGATTACCAGCTGGCTGGCTGCGCTGATACTCGCTGTCCCGGCAATGGCCTTGGCCGAGAATTCCCGTGATTTTGGTGACTATGTCATTCACTACAATGCCATGGCAGCTGATTTCGTACCGCCGGAAGTTGCCCGCAAGTATCGCATCACCCGCAGTCGCAACCGCGGCCTGATCAATATTACAGTCCTGAAAAAGGTACTTGGCAGCCCGGGCCAACCGGTGCATGCCCGCGTTGACGTCAGCGCCCGCAATCTTGCCGGACAGGGCCGCTCCATCCGCATGCGTGAGATTCGCGAGGGCAATGCAATTTACTATATCGGCGAATTCGGTGTCGCCAACGAAGAAACCCTGAACTTCGATGTCCGCGCACAACCGCAGGGCTCGCAGGCCATTGTTGACGTGCGCTTCAGCCAGGACTTCTATACCAGCGACTAGGCTCTACTCCAGCACCGCATTAGAGGTACGTGATCTGCGCGATCACGCGCTGGCTTTCACCCACAAGACATCCGTAACGAGAAACCATTAGCCACGTGACAGCCAGCGTCGACACTGCAAAACCCCTGCTTCGTTCAAAACTGTTCTGGATCGGCATCCTCTATTTTGCCGAGGGCTTTCCACTGGGCGTTTTCTACGATGTCTTCCCGGTACACTTCCGCCAGCAAGGGGTTGACCTGAGTGAAATCGGATTTCTGAGCCTGCTTGGCCTGTCGTGGACACTTAAATTCCTGTGGGCACCGGCAATCGATCATTTCCGGCACCACCGGCGCTGGATGTTTTTTGCCGACCTGTTCATGGGCGCTATCCTGCTGCTGTTTGCAATACATGCCGGGTTTGCCCCCTGGGTGTGGATCGCTATCGGGGCCTTCACACTCCTGTCAGCAACCAATGACGTCGCGATCGACGGCTTCACCATCGAGATGCTCAACAAGGACGAACTCGGCGTCGCCAATGGCATGCGCATCGCGTTTTACCGTGTCGGCATGCTCGCCTCGGGTTTTATCCTGATCCTGACAGACTATGTCGGCTGGACCGGCGCCTATACCGCCGGTGCCATCATCCTGTTTCTGGCCGGCATTGCCTGCCTGAACGCCCCGCGCGAACGCGATATCACCCGCGCCAGCACCACTACCCTGTCAGCAGAGTTCAAATCCCTGGTAAACCATCCGGCCGCTTTCGCCAGCGTGATTGCCTTCCTGCTCGGCGCCCTGTGGCTGGTCAACCGGACCACGCGATGGTCGGCCAGCGTCGACCATTTCTGGTGGTATGCCTTTGCACTGGCCGGTCTGTTGATCGTGGCAAGCGACATTCACAAGCGTCGCCGTGCAGACGGGCAGGAAACCGAAGAACAGGCCGAGGTCACAACAGGGCCCATGTTCGGCACCCTGCTGTCGATGCTGAAACGTCCCTACATCCTGCCGACGATCCTGTTTATCCTGATCTTCAAGCTGGGTGACACGGCAATGGGCTTCATGGTCAAGCCGTTCTGGGTCGACAGCGGTTTCAGCGCAACCCAGATCGGCCTGGTATCGGTCAATATCGGCCTGGCCCTGTCGATCGCCGGCGGTATCGCCGGTGGCTGGTTCACCGATCGCATGGGCATCTTCAGGGGGCTGTGGATTCTGGGCCTGCTGCAGGCCGGATCCAACCTCGGGTACGCCTGGGTCGCCGCCGTTATTCCTGCAGCGGAACAGGGCGCCAGCATTGCGGCAAACCACCAGGCCATGATGTATACCGCCAGCGCCATCGAGTCCTTCAGCGGTGGTCTCGGCACCGCGGCCTTTCTCGCCTTTCTGATGGCGATCGTCAACAAGCAAAACTCCGCCACGGAATATGCCCTGCTGTCATCGATATTCGCACTGAGCCGTTCGCTGTCCGGCTGGGCCGGTGGCTACGGTGCCGAGGCGCTGGGCTATGCCGACTATTTCATGCTGACCTTTTTCCTCGCCTTCCCGGCCTACCTGCTACTGCCCTGGGTGAAAAAGCTGATGAACTATGCGGAGCAACAGCAAGAGTGGGAGCCCCGCTAGGCCTGCATGTCACCGTATCGTGGCCAAGGTCGGTCCGCCACAGGTAAACCACAACCCCATGATAAACAATCAGAACTTGTAAAACCCCTGTTATAGCGACGACCCGGTTTACAATACATGTAGTGGTATTTATCTGTCTCCAGATCGCGCGATCGACTATCCTTATAACTCATGACCGACTCAATTGATGAGAAACGTTCCCGGGGTAATCGCCGCTGGGGTATGGATGCTGAATTCCCGCTGAGGGATTCTGAAGGACTGATCGTGGTAACCGACCGTCGCAGGATGAGTGACCGGCGTCTCAGCAACACCAGCCTTGAAGACCGTCTTGTCATGTTCTCCGGGCTTGCGCACTGGGATGCGAACTAACAGCGGGCAAATCACCCCAGCCCGCGCTGTTCTGCTTGACTACAAGTCGTAATCGTAATCCATGATCAGCGGCGCATGATCTGAAAATCGTTTTGTCTTGTAGATGCGTGCTGTGCTGGCCAGTGCGGCAATGCCGGGAGTCGCGACCTGGTAGTCGATCCGCCAACCCACGTTTTTCGCCCAGGCCTGTCCCCGATTCGACCACCAGGTGTACTGTTCCGACTCCTGGTTGACCGACCGGAAGGTATCGACAAAGCCTGTCGGGCCAAACAGCTCATCCAGCCACGCCCGCTCTTCCGGTAAAAAGCCGGAGTTCTTTTTGTTGCCACGCCAGTTCTTCAGATCAATTTCCTTGTGGGCGATGTTCCAGTCGCCACACAGGATATACTCACGGCGCTTCAGTTTCAGCTTGCGCAGGTAAGGCATAAAGCGTTCCAGAAAGCTGAACTTGATCGCCTGGCGCTCCTCGCTGGAGGAACCGGACGGCAGATACACGGACACCACGCTCAGTGCACCAAAACGCGCCTCGATATAGCGCCCCTCGGCGTCCATGTCGGGCCAGCCCAGGCCACTCACCACCTTGTCGGGCTTACGCTTGCTGTAGATCGCCACACCGCTGTAGCCCTTCTTCTCGGCATCATGAAAACTCACGTGCCAGCCCCGCGGGTGAAACACCTTGTCCTCCAGCTGCGCCTGCTGCGCCTTGGTTTCCTGGATACAGACCACGTCAGCCTGTTGCCGGACCATCCATTGAAAAAAACCCTTCCTTGCGGCCGCACGAATGCCATTGACGTTGACTGTAATGATGCGCATGGTTCTCACCTGTTCGATCCGGCGTGTATGATAGCGGCCCCGTCCCACGATAACGACCCGTAACCGCCATGAAAGACTACCAGCGAGAATTTATTGATTTCGCCATATCCGCCGGCGTGCTGCGCTTTGGTGAATTCACCCTGAAGTCCGGCCGTAGCAGTCCCTATTTCTTCAACGCCGGCCTGTTCAACACCGGTGAACACCTGGCAAGGCTGGGGCGCTGCTATGCACAGGCCATCAGCGACAGCCAGATTGACTTCGACGTCCTGTTTGGGCCGGCCTACAAGGGCATTCCGCTGGCAGCCGCAACCAGCATTGCGCTGGCCGATCATCACCAGCGTAACGTGCCGTGGTGCTTCAATCGCAAGGAAGCCAAGGACCACGGTGAGGGCGGCAACCTGGTCGGCGCCGGTCTGAACGGCAAGATACTGGTCATCGACGATGTGATTACGGCAGGCACCGCGATACGCGAGTCGGTCGACATCATCAGCCGGGCAGGGGCAACGCTCTCCGGTGTGGTCATTGCGCTGGACCGGCAGGAACGTGGCCGTGATGAGCGTTCCGCCATACAGGAGGTCGAGGAGACCCTGGGCATCAAGGTGACCAGCATTGTTACCCTGGCCGACCTGCTGGACTACCTGCGCGACAAGCCCGGGCACGCCGCTGATCTGGAGAATATCGGGCGGTACCGCGAACAGTACGGAATATAGGCCCTGTCCTCTCCCGACCTAACCCAGGATCAGCTTGATACCCACCAGCAGGGTGACGACCTCGAACACCCGCTTGATCCAGCGATTGCCTGACTTGATCGCCATGTGCGCACCCAGGTAGCCACCCAGCAACGAGCCCAGCAGCAACGCCGGTAGCCAGGACCAGCGAATCTCGGCGAGCAGCCCCAGCGTGATGGCACCGGTCGCATTCCAGAAGACGCCCACAAGAATCAGTGTGTAGGCAATCGCACGGCGATAATCCAGGCCAAACCAGCGCACCAGCCACAGCGTCACAAACAGCCCGGTGCCGGACGTCAGCGAGCCGTTCAGGGCACCGATGGCAAACAGCACCAGCCCGCCGATGATATGGCCATGGCGGTCACGGTGCGTGGCCTTCACCGATTGCCCCAGGTCCGGGTTCAGCCATGAATAGGCACCCAGCCCGGCCGTCAGCAGACCCAGCGCCACCTCGGCCGCGCGCTCCGGCACATCAAGAATGATGTTGGCACCGGTAATCACGCCCGGCAGACCGAAGACGAGGATATACAACGTCAGGCGACGCTCCAGTGGCCGCTCTCTCAAGTGCCTCACGGTTGCGCCGATACCCAGTGCGACGCTTGCGACTTTATGCGTAGCCAGCGCAATAGCAAACGGTAGCCCCATGAAAATCAGCACCGGCAACTGGATCAGACCAGCGCCGCCGCCCGAGAAGGCGGAGAACAGGTTGGCTACCAGGGACACGACAAACAGGATGACTTGATCAAGGACGTCCACTGTTACTCCCGACAGGCGCAGACACGTTATAATTTGACGACAGCAGTACAATACAGGGTAATACACCGGGATAACCTTTACAGATGAATAAATTACGCCTCTTTATCTTTCTTCCTGCAATCATGATTGCCGGCAACGCGCTAGCCGAGCGCACCTTCAGATGGGTCGACAGTGAAGGACAGGTTCACTACGGCAACCGCGTACCACCCGAGTATGCCAAGGCAGAACGTCGCGTCATTAACGAACAGGGCCGCACCATACAGGTCTACGAGGCGGCCAAGACACCGGAGGAACGAGCAGCCGCCAGGGAAGCTGCCAAGAAAGAAGCCAGGAGAAAGGCGCTTGATGAAAAACAGGCCATTCACGACCGCAGCCTGCTCGCCACTTATGCCACGGAACAGGACATGCAACTGGCACGTGACGGCAAGGTGGCTTCTGTCGACGCCCTGTTACAGCTCACCAACAGCCGCATTGAATCCATGAAGCTGCGCCTGCTGGACCTGACCGAGGAAGCCGCAACCTATGAACGCAGCGGCAAACCGCTACCCCACTCACTGGAAGGCCAGATACAAAACCTGCGCACCCAGATCGTACGAAACGAGGAGTTTGTAAAGGAAAAAGAACTGGAGCTGAGTGATATACAGAACCAGTTTGATGCCGACATCAACCGCTTCATTGAACTGACTGCCGAACGTGAGAACACCGAATCATCCTCGCAGCGCATTGCCAACCTGGAAGCCGCCAAGAACAACCCTGAGATCGAGCTCACCCGTCACGATCGCACCCTGCTGACAACCTATACCGGTGAAGACGATCTCCTCGTGGCACGTGACCAGAAACTCGATGCCATCAACGAACTCATCAAACTGACCACGGAACGTATCGAATCGATGCAGGTGCACTTCTCCGAGCTGTCCGACAATGCCGATGAGTACGAGAGCCGTGGCCAGAAGATGCCGGAGGTGCTGCTTGGCCAGATGAAGAATGTCATGCAAGGCATTGCACAGAGCGAGGAACTGCTCGTACTGAAGTTACAGGAAAAGGCAAAACTCGAGGAGCAGTACTCGACTGATATCAAGCGCTACCGGCAGCTGACCGCCAGCAACTAGGGCAGGTCTGAATAATTGAAGTCATTTCGTTTCACGTGCGACCCTTGATCAAGCAACTATAAAAAGCGTGCATTTGCGCCTGAATTAACCGCGTTTCTGGTTAATTCAGGGATTTCAGGCGGATCTGTCCCTGTTACGCTGCCATATAACGCTCTGCACGCAACAGGTTTGTAAAACCAGCCAACAGGTAAAGCCGGTTCGTATTCTTCTCCAACCCGCGATAGCGAACCTTGTTATACCCAAACATACGCTTGATATAGAAGAACGCATGCTCCACTTTTGCCCGGACACTGGCCTTTTCTTTTTCAGCCTCTGCTTCAGCACTTCCCTTTACCAGTTGCGCCCGCTTGCCAGGGCGCATGGCAATTAGCCATTTAACTTTTCTATCTGAATGCGCTTCTCGTTTTTCAATACCACAATAACCCGCATCGCCCCAGACCCGCTTCTCTTTGCCATGCAGGAGCTGGTCGGCCTGCGTAATGTCATGTTCATTCGCCGCTGTCGTCGTCAGACTGTGGATCAGTCCCAGCGTCTCATCCACACCAATATGCAGCTTCATTCCGAAATGCCATTCATTGCCTTTCTTCGTTTGGTGCATCTCAGGATCACGTTCACTGCTTTTATTCTTTGTTGATATGGGTGCCGCAATGATGCTCGCATCCACAATGCTACCTTCCTGCAAACGCAAACCCTGCCCGGCCAGATGCCGCTGGATAGTCTCAAACATGCGCTTGCCAAATTTATGTTTCTCCAGAAAATGGCGAAAATTCAAAATGGTGGTCTCATCGGGAAGATTATCCGACAGCCGAAGCCCGGCAAAACGGCGCATAGACTCAATTTCATACAAGGCATCTTCCATGGCCGGATCGCTCAAGTTGTAAAGCAACTGCATCACATGAACCCTGAGCATTACTTTGAGCGGATAAGGCTTACGACCTACACGGCCTGCGCAGTATTTCTTCGCCAGTTGCCGTTCCAGATTTTTCCAGGGAAGCAGTGAATCCATGCGCTCGAGGAACTTTTCACGCCTCGTTTTACGTTTCTTTACTTCATATTCTGCTTCGGCAAAGGTCAACTGGCCCATAAAATTGTTCCCTGTCTTGGAAAACCCTATTTTGCCATAGTTATGGTGCGTTTTTCAGAGATGCCCTAGCT
>CAJQNP010000124.1 GCA_905479705.1 uncultured Gammaproteobacteria bacterium | reverse complement strand
CAATCTTCCCGGCCGGATTCTCCTGCATGCCCCACTGCAATCTCCCGTGTGCAGTACCCGGCACATAGGGCATTCCGATGATATGGATTGCCGGAGTCTTCATACCCGAATCATAGCCCAGCCTGCCTGGGAAATGTCCTGGTAAACAGGCCGCGCTGGAACTTGAGGCACCTATTCGACCATGGCATGCAAACAATAGTGCCAAACATATGCAACGCCGCCAGCCGAATAAAAATGAAGGTAAATATAATAATCTGTTCCTAGCCTTGAGCTTCCTTAGCGTTTTCAACATCTCCCTCTCGATAGTGGGTGTCTGGATGCCGCATTGGCGATTGAAGTCGCAGGCTGATACTTGCCGTTCAGAACTACTCTGGCGAATTGCTTGCAGGGATTGAATTTCTTTAACCCGCCAAAAAGAAGAAGATTGTCCCAGAATGAAAAAAGGCGGCCCGAAGGCCGCCGTATGAGTATGTCGCCCTGGCCGGTTCGACAACCAACCAGATAAGGTGTGTTTTACTGCGTGCCCTGTTCTTTAGGGCGCAACGGGAACTCGAAGTTTGTTCCAAACTGTTTGTTGAAGTCCTCATGCACCTTGTCCATGACCGGCAGGGTTTCCCACGCGTAGCCCTGCAGTATCCATTCGGGCGTTTGGTACTTCTCGCCCCCCGGTGCTGCCTGCTGTCTTGGTGTAACAGACGGTGGCGGGAAAGGCTGGGAGTTCAGCATTGCAACCCGTGTGCGTATCGCATCCCTGGTGATATTCCAGACCATGCCGTCAACAGCAAAATCCACCGGACCATCATAGGTCTGCCGAACGGCTGTTACCACGTCTGGAAGTGTGTCCGGGTCGTTCTGGAAGTGGTAGGCAACTGCACGCCTGGGTTGTGTCATTGCCATTATCTTGCCGAATACCGGGGCCGTTGTATGAACCAGCGTACTGACATAGATTGCCTCCGCAGGCTGGAACTTGTAGCGGCTGACAAAGTACTCGTTTGGCAGGAAGCATTCGTGGATTGCCAGGTCGGCGCCCTTGGCATGTTCTATCCACCACTTGTTTGCCAGGGTGTCTCCGGAGAAAGCGACCTTCATGCCTTTCCACTCCAGAATAAAGCTTACGGAACCCTCCAGGTGGATAGCCGGAATGCTGCGGATAACCACGCCATTCTCTTCATAGATGACATTGTTATCCTTTGACCAATCGAACTCATGAACCGTAATTGCCAGTGAACGGGTATCGAGACCACCCTTACTGGTTTCCAGCATCCAGTTATAGAACTTCAGGATGCCGTCTACAGCATGTTGTGTTCCCCAGTTGTCCGGCATGCCACCACCGCCGGGGCCCCAAACCTCGAGTGGCCTGGAGCGACCATTCTGCATGCCGTAGATCCAGAATGTCGGCAGATCGCCCATATGGTCTGCATGCTGATGGCTCAGGAATATTTTTGTCATGTAGTCCAGGGGTATGCCCAGTGCGTACAAAGTCGTGAATGCCCCGGTCCCTACATCAAAGACAAATTTGTCACCGTTCCCCAGCTCGATAAGAAAGCATGCTGCGGCCTGCTTGGTCCGTGGCATGGGCATACCTGAACCACATGCAATGACACGGATCTCATCTGCTCCCAGTTCCTCTGTACCGGGGTAGTAAACCTCATGTGTCGGGTAAGGTTTCGTGGGTGACCAGCCGGTCTGGACCGCCCCGCCTCCTGAGGCATGTGCCGCCGGGAATGGCTGAGAATCCTCATTTTGCGCTCCATCTTTGTAACCCACGAAATAAACAGCCAGCATAACGGCACTCGCCACACAGGCTGTTAGTAAACGACTTGTTTTCATTGCTGTTCTCCGGTCAAGGGTGGGTTGAGCAGGTTTTTATAAACTCGTGGTTCAGCAGCGCCATAACGCCGTCCGCTGGAACCGTTTGTTGGCTGACGACAACCCCACCCGCTGTCTGTTTCATTCTGTTGAGTGGTATGACAATGCTGTGCGCTGGCTACCGAGTGCGCAAAATATTGTAAGCGGACGGTTATTGGGGAGCAGTACAACTGAAACTCGATGCATCTCGCGCGTCCCCCTTGCCATCGTACCTGACGACTTCTGGATGGGCACACAAGATCCTTTCCCTGCCTGTGGGTTGGCCACGAGGATCCCTGTACTGCGCGGGTAGCTGGTCCGGTGCCTTGCCGCTTTCCAGCCATTTATCGATTGCGACAAGATAGTTGGTTCCGTCCGGTCCCGGGCCGAGCCTACAATGCGTGACCCCGGGACGCAGGAATAGTCTCACGTCCTCACGCGCCGTCGGATCGTGATCAAGAACACTCTGGTAATAATTGATGGTTCCATTGGCCGACATGCTGCCGTCCATCCAGCCATTGTCGATAATCAGCTTGCCACCCCGCGCGCGAAAAGCTGACAGGTCGGGATTATCGGCATTCAGGGTCATCGCGACGCGTGCCGCTTTTTGGGCGAAATCCGAAAAATCGTAGCCGACATAACTCCAGTCGGGGTCATTGTAGAGAAAATAGCGGAATATTCCTGTCGAAAAAGCCCATGTGCCATTGGGTACTGCCGGGGCACTGAATGCTCCACTGTCGGCACCCTCGTGGTAGTCCAGGTCTTCGCCAGGTTCATAGCCGCCCGTGTACCACAATTCCCAACCATGCGGCATACCGGGCAATTCCGCGCCAAACGGCGTGCCGTGGATAACCTTTCCGTCTATCTCGAAATCGCCGTATATCGCCTGAGCCACTTCGACTTGCTTTGGCGAAAGGCACGTCTCGGAAACGATTTTACCGCACGCCAGGCTGGAGACGTCGAAGTCGCATTGCCGCGGATCGTTCAGTATTCCGTCCTCGAGTCCGTCCAGGGCATCGCACTTGTTCATTACTGCATCGCCGATCAATTTCAACGCATCAGATCCGATGACCGGTTCCCTTATCCGGGTCGGGTCGGGATACATGAGCTGCGCAATGCGCACCCACCGGGCGCCCAGCTCGTGAGTCCAGTTGTAGGCCGGAGACATCGCTACGATGCCGTCGAAATCTTCCGGGTACCTTTGCGCTTCCATTAGCGCCTGACCGCCTCCGCGTGAACAGCCGGCAAAATAGCTGCGGCCAATATCGCGCCCATAGTAGGCCTCAGTCAGCGCCCTGGAGTTGACCGCAGTGCGGTGCACGGCCTGGTGGCCGAAATTTACCAAGCGCTCGAGATTGTTCAGCGCCCAGCTCGCGTCGAACGAATTCGCCTGATGTCCTGTATCCGTCCCGACCGTGGCATAGCCCATTTGCAGGGCAGCGAAGAAATCCTGTGCCGCGTTAACGACTGACCCGGCGAAACCGCCCCCTCCTCCAAAGACAAACTTGCCGTTCCATTTCTCGGGCAACAGTAACTCAAAATGAATTTCCGACCCTATGACTCCCGCAACTTTACAGTGTTGCACTGGCACAGATTCCCGACTAACAGAGGTAATGCTTGTATCCGGCAATTGCGGAAATGATTTGCTAGTGCACACCGGCTGCGCATAAAGTGGCGTATTAAACAGTGTGAGGAAAAATAGTGTCGCCGCCAGAAGAAATAGTTTTTTCATTGCGCAGTATCCACTTCGATTAATCAGCAGGCTGCTTGTCAGCAGAGGAAATTACACAATGCCGGTGTTGCACTGGTGCAAGCGACCTTTGCGGCGCCTCAAGGGTCCATGACCTCCAGCCTGACCCTGCCATGGCCCGCGTCAATCAAGCCAATTTTCTTTGCTGCCGCAGCAGACAAATCAATAATCCTGCCCTTTGCATAGGGACCGCGATCGTTGATCACGACTACGACTGACTGCCCGGTTTCCAGGTAGGTAACCCTGACTTTCGTTCCAAAGGGCAGTGAACGATGCGCGGCCGATAATGCACTTTTGTCATAGAGCTCCCCGCTGGCGGTCTTTTTCCCGTGCAGACTGTCGGCGTAGTAACTCGCTTCGCCTTCCTGTGCAGCTGCTGCTGAAGCGACCTGTGCCATTCCCTGTATCACGCACAGAAACATGACCACCATGAGCTTGAATATATTCATGTCTGCTCTCGTCAGGAAAATATACAAACCAGTGTCGCCGCCGAACTGACGCCCCATGGGTCCAATGTGGGCAACTGGCTGGTTTTCACGGGCGATGAAGTTCCAGGACCTGGCCTGAATACGCGACCCGGCCATCTTTATCTGGCTCCGGCTTATTTGGTGAATTTCTCGAACGCTGCCAGCGCATTGTCCTTCGGGTTATCAAGGCAGTAGTCCATAAACTTGTCGGTGGCCTCGCCCAGTGCCTCTGGTACGTACCGGGTCGTGTTTCTCTTTCCCAGCATGTAACCGTGGGCAAATGCTATCGCGATCTCCCGATCTTCCCCGGACAGGATCATGACGTCCTTGCACTGGTTGTCCTTAAGGTCTCTGGGCTCGGATAATTCCCCTGCAAATGCGGCTGAGCTAGCGTAGCACAACGCTGAAAAGGTAACGGCAACTGCAAGGATACGATGTGATTTGGGCATAAGATACTCCTGTCTTGTTAACTGATTGGTGATTAACGACCGGCCATGCAGTCATCATAGGCCTGTTTGTATGTCTTGTTTTTCCTGACGGCATTGGTAGCACCACCCGCGACGGCCCCAAGTGCTGCACCGCGCTTGGTTGCTTTACGGCTGTCACCGAGGATGACACCAGCCACAGCGCCACCGGCAGCGCCAACGGCGGCCCCGCCGAGGACGCTGTTTGACTCGCGTTGCGCGCGGTCTGCCCGGGCAGCACAATCCGCTTCGGACTGTGCATGAACCGGTGCTGTCATGCAGAAAGACATGGCAATTGTGATTGCAGCCGCAAGGGCCCACTTTGATTGATTTTTCAGCATTCCCTATCTCCAATATGTATTTGATTCCGCGACCAGGTGGTTTCGTTCTTTGTTGGAGTTTACTTATTCAGCTCCTTTGCGATCATAGGCGCCAAACAAATCGGGGTCGAGACCTTTACGATCGAAGGTTCCCTTTAGTGCAATATTCGCTATTTCGGGCCCTGCCTCGGTCATGGTTACCCATGTTATGTGATCCACGTTACCAGGTCCATCATGGTGCCAGGACGCTCCCGCCGGTCCCATTGTGATGTACTCGCGGCCATCTAAATTGTCATAGTCATAATAGTGTAGATGACCCGCAAACCATGTAAAGGGCCTGTCCTTGAGAAGCGCCTGAATCGACCTGAAGCTTTCTGATGGATTCTCCCATGAAGGCTCATGCATGAACAGGAACGTCCAGCGCACATCAGCGTTTTCTGCAAGGGTCTTCCTGATCCACCCTATCTGCTCCTCAGGAAACTCGACTGGCTTGGAAAGTCCGGCAACGATGGCCTCATCTTTCAGGAATTCAGCCAGCATCGCCTTCGCCTTTTCGGGGTCTTCGGTCTGCAACCTGTTATAGAGTTTTATTGACTCTTCCATACCAGGGGGCGGGTCAAGTCTCAGGGCGTCCTCGCTGTCGAGCGCCATAAACAGTACGTTGTTATAGATGAAGTAGTAGTAGCCGGCTCCATGTCGTTCTTCCCAGACTTCTCTGGCTTCCGGATAACTTACATCGTGATTGCCCTTGGTGAGAAAGAAGGGCATGTCAAGCTTGCCGAGCATTACCTCTACCTCATCCCACTGGGAGCTCAGCTCAGCCTTGTCACGCGTATAGCCTTCAATAAGGTCACCGACATTGATTACGAATTCCGGTCGCAGCAGGTTGAGTTGATCCATGGCCAGCTCAAAGGTGCCCTGTACATTGGCACCACCGGTGCGGTCACCAATAATTACAAACTGAAACTCGTCCGGCTTATTTGCAAAGTTCTCGGATGTCCAGGGTTTCGCCCCGGGTAATGCTGCCTGGTCGTACTGGAATACATCGGTACTGGATTCGCCCGGTGTAGAATCACAGCTACTTTGAACAAGGATACCTGTGAGAAGAAAAACTTTTGATATTCTGAGCAGTAATCGCATGTACATCACACTGGCCTCCTGACAACGTTCCAGTCACAGGTCTGCAGGTGGTTGTATTATCTGTTAACTGGAAAATAATAGTTTGATGTATATCAATTGGCAGCAAGATCAGCTATGCGACGCTCGGGATCAAGGCACAATCTTGCTGGCCACAGCCAGGACTGTTAACTCATAATTTGGCATGGAATATGCATTTTTGCGAGGCAAATGCATTGATACAGACTGGACACCGGTCAGCTGGTGTCAGCCAACCCTGCTACCGTGCGCCCGGTTGCTCCCACGGCAAAAAATCAACGTTGTAGAGAGGGTTGCGTTCTTCACCAAGGACCAGCACCACCCGCAGGCCGTCGGTGTAGTAAGGGTCCCTGGTGTAATTGAAGCGCGGGGCATCCCGGTCTGAATATCCGACGCCCTCGACATACCCCAGTGCTTGCAAACTCTCGGAAGCGGCCAGATCCAGCGTAATGTAAAGTCGCGCTTCATCGACGACTGGATCGATCTTGTGGGTAACAATCGTCTTGCTGGTTAACTTCACGCCGATATCACGGCTGATCTGGCCCACCCACACGTTTTGTCCTTCCAGGGTCACCGGCGCCAGCCAGAGACGAAGATGGTTGCGTACATTCACGTTGTGACGCGCCTTTTGCAACGCAAAGTCCTGGGAGCGCCCGAACAGATACAGCGGTGACACCGGCGAGGTACGGTAGTGCGATCCGAATACTGACGAGGCAACGGTTCGCCATGCTGTATCGCGGCGCATTGTCTCGGTGAGGTCCCAGCCGTTGCGCACAAGGGTTGCAAGCACATGTCGCCCATCACCAACAAGCACCAGGTTGAGTGGATCGCCGGGTGTTTCACGATCGCCACCCAGTACACAACAAGGTAGTTCCTCCAGGTATTCGCGTAGCCCCCCGAGATCCAGGTCCTGCATCATGCCTGGTTCATACAGCTGATGAAAATCGACTCGCATGAAGTCCGCTTCAAAACCCGGTACGACCTGAACGAATTCAAATGACCGCATACTATGTTCGCCGACAAGCTCGACGGCAAAGGCCTTGGCGCCCGGATCCAGATTGGTATACACGTAACCTGACACGGTGCTGCGCGGTGGAATAATTACAGGCAGGTGTTTTTCCAGGAACAGGTCCATCAAGTCTTCAAAGCTCATCTCACGCTGGCCACGAAACCTCCATGCAACCTCTGATGGCGAGAAGTAGTCCGGGCCCAGGCTGGTCAGCATTAATGTAAATGCTTTTTCTTGCTGGTTGTCGATCTCTATCCAGACGGGTTGAATCCCCTTGTTTGCAAGTGGCGAGGCAAAGGTGCTCTCTGTTTCCAGGGGGCTAAGGACCACAGCGGATACCCGAACACCGTCATCGACCTGGGTTTCAGCCCGCTCGTTATAGCCCAATATCCCGGTCTGTGACGGGGAGACAGCACACCCCGTCATCAACAGCACGAGCTGCAATAAGGTGACTGGTTTAAGCAGCAGGCATAGCTCATTGAGGGCCCAGTATGCCGGGAGCCATGAGCGCGTAACAGTCAAATTTACACGGATATGCCATGACAGGGTCACTCCCCTCGATCTGGATCCTCACCCTCTCCCGTCGGGGCGTGATCAATCTGTAAAGGTCCACGAAAATCGAGGTCCCGCTGCGGGAAGGGTATCTCAATACCTCGTTCCCGGAACGCCGCATCAATAGCGAAATTGATGTCGCTCATCACCTGTTGCGTTTGTTGATATCACTGACAATGGCGCGCAGCTCGAAGTTGAGCGAACTGTCACCAAAGCCCATAAACAGCACGCTGGGTTCAGGCAGGTCCGGGTTTCCCTTGATAATACCGTCATGGTTGTTCATGATCTCTAGCAGGGTATCCCTGACCATGGCTGTATCACTGCCGCAGGCCACACCCACAGGTACCTTGATCCGGCCCCATTTGCCACGCAGCGTCCAGTTGTCACCTGGCCAGAAATAAGGTCCGAATTCGCTACAATCACCCCGGCCCGGTCAAACGTCTGTATAGATGTTGTGCGGATGCTGATTCGCTTGACATGGCCCCCGGTATTCCCGGTGACGATCCATCAGCGGGCGCCACCAGGCCCGGGGAAATGGCTGATTGCGGCACAGCGAGTCCTGCCTATTGTTCTTGCTGTTCCTCGACAGCATCCTCGATGGCTTCTCCGGCATCCTCGATGGCCTCATCGATTGCCTCGCCGGCATTCTCCGCGGGACCCTTTTCGCATCCGTTTATGCCGACGACGAGCATGGCAGCCAACAGGCAAACAGACAGTTTCTTCAGTTTGATAATCATGAAATATCTCCTTTTAATGGCTGTACATTATTCAATTCATGTACAGGTATTACCGCGTAGTGCAACAGACCGATTTATAATGACTTGCAAACGGATTATATTGACCTGAATCGAACAGGGAGCGTTCCAGTGGCGGAGAATTCCCTGTGCTGGCTGGTAATCCAGGCCCAAACAAAATCTCAGTGACCCGCTGGTTAATGTTGTATGCGCCCGCTGAACTTATCTTATAGACGGGAGTACGCATTATATCAAGATGTGTTTCCTGATCGCCTCATGCAAGCGCAGGATAATCACTGTATCCATGCTCATCGCCACCGTAAAACGTATTCGAATCGTATTCGTTCAGCGCCGCGCCCAGGCTTAATCGCCGCGGTAAATCGGGATTGGATATAAACGGACGACCAAAACTTGCCAGGTCACACAATCCGGCGTTGATACGGCTACGCGCCTCGTCAGCCGTATAGTTGCCATTGCCGATGTATGCGCCCGTGAATCCCGAGCGAATCGCGTTAATGACCGATTCGGGACGGCCATCTAGCTCGTTGCCCTGGAATGAGTCCTCAACCACCTCGATAAACGCGATTCTGCTTGCGCTCAGGTGGCTTGCAAGGGTGCCAAAGGTGGCGACCGGATCGTCATCATGCATGTCATTGAACGTCCCGGTCGGTGAGAGCCGGATACCCGTTCGCTGGCCGCCCCACACGCCCACAACCGCGTCAACAACCATCATGGGAAAACGGATACGGTTCTCAACCGAACCACCGTAGGCATCACTGCGCAGGTTTGATTTGCTGCGGATGAACTGGTCGATAAGATAGCCGTTGGCGCCGTGAATCTCGACACCATCGAAACCGGCGTGCCTGGCATTCTCCGCGCCACGGCGGAATTGCTCGACAATTTCAGGAATTTCGTCAGTTGCCAGGGCACGTGGCTCGAGTATATCGACCATGCCGGAGTTTTCATCTATGAACGTTTGTGCGCCTTCAGGTTTGATTGCCGACGGTGCAACCGGCTTCTGGCTATTCGGTTGCAGTTCCGGGCGTGAGATACGCCCTACATGCCAGAGTTGCAAAAAGATACGCCCACCCTCATGGTGCACCGCTGACGTCACTTTGCGCCATCCTTCAACCTGTTCGTCGGAGTAGATCCCCGGCGTAAACGCATAGCCCTTTCCCTGAGGTGAAACCTGCGTTGCCTCGGCAATGATCAACCCTGCACTGGCACGCTGTGCGTAATAGGTCGCGTTAAGCTCCCATGGAATGTCGCCGGGCTGTTTTGCGCGGGATCGCGTAAGCGGCGCCATGATTACCCGATTGGGCAGCTGCAGATCCCCAAGCGTGAACGGGTCGAACAAAATATCATGTGCTTCTGTCATATCTTTCGCCTCAGGACGTTCAGGGGACAGTCTACCGGTCAATACTGCATCGGATCGGGTCGTTTCTCCAGCGGTTTCTGCTATTACCCGCAGCTGAACGGTAACATCCAGTGGCGGTGATTAAAGGACTGTAACCCACCCAATGGTTCGAAACAGGAATATTAAATACGCGGGACTTGCTGGCGCAGCTAATACACTCTGCTGGACGGCTGGTGTTACCCACTGGATCGATCAACTGTTGGGATAAAAACACCCGGCCAATAAAAAAAGCCCGCCGGTCATGCTCGACCGGCGGGCCTCTTTACACTGGCGGGTCCTGACTAGTTCGCGGCCTGCTCTACACCGACATTGATATCCACGCGGCGGTTCTGTGCGCGGCCTTCAGGCGTATCATTGCTGGCAACCGGGTTGTTCTCACCTTCCCCGCTGACGTCAATGATGGCGGCATCGATGCCCTCGCTGATGATGTAGTCAGCCACGGCCTGTGCACGGCGTTCAGACAGACCCTGGTTGTAGTCAGCAGGTCCGGTACTATCGGTGTGGCCTATGATGTCGATATCGACCACCCTGGCACCCTTTGCCTTGATGGCATCGCCCAGTTCCTGCAGGGCTACCTTGCCCTCTTCCTTGAGCACGTCACTGTCAAAATCAAACAGCGCCGCGGTCGACATGGTGTTCTTTTCGTAGTGAACGGCCGCTGCAGTTGCCGGAGGCGCTGCCGCAAGCAGTACATCCGTGACGTAATTCGCCATACTGTCCGGTGAGGCCACATCAGCGGCCTTCATGGCCGAACCGCAATCACTGGTGGCAGCAATCTCCTCTGCGGCCTGGTGAGACCGGCTGTTATCACCAATCGTAATGGTGTGGACACATAAGCGGTCACCGCTCGTGGCCTGCATGCGACCAAGCGCGCTGGCAACCTCACCGGAATCTACCCGGTCGAAGTCGCTGACAATAATGACTGCCGTGTCACCGGATGTACCATCGAGGTGATCAGTAGCAATGTCGATGGCGCCGCTGAGCGGAGTTGTGCCACCGGCACAGCTAATGCCTGACTGGGCGCTGGCGAAGTCAGCACTGTTGTACGCTGCCATGCCGTACAGCATCTGCACGCTGGCCCCGTCCAGGCAGGTCCCGGAACTGTAGGCAGCCAGCCCGGCCTGGTAGTCCAGTGGCGGAATGGTCTCGTTCATGCGATAGACAACATCCATGGCATCGTTATACCTGGAACGTCCCTGGTAGTGGTGCGCCATGGACGCCGAGGCGTCGGCGATGACAATAAAGGCATCCACCTTCGGGACATAGGCAGACGGGTCCAGCTCTGCGGCATCATAGGGTGACGGGGTGTAGGGCTGTGTACTGGCACAGCCGGCCAGCAAGCCGGCTGCACATACAGATAAAGATGTCCTTAAAAAGGTCAACATGATGCTCTCCCTGAGTGTAAGTGAAGTACCAACAGCAAGCGGCTGCGATAAGCTGACTCTAGTTTTACATTAAACCGCTGTCAACAAGGGCCGCTGCTGGTATGCGCAAATCGAGTACTATTTTTCTGCTACCAGGAAACACACCCAGCTGGGATCTGCATCACCGACCGTGACCGGCGAAAAGTTACCATTACCCTCACCCGTCTCCTCGTCGGCATCTTCCCAGTACACGGTGACGCGCGAGTAGCCGGCTTCAAGCAGCAACTCCTGCAATTCCGGCAGGGTCCACAGGCGCCAGTCATAGGTAAACGCCTTCTTCATCTTCGAGCCGTCCGGAAAGCTGAAGTGGATATGGCAAAGGATGTCGCTGTTTACCGGGTTGTAGTGCGCGTGTTCCCAAATGTACTTGAAGTGTTTGAACTTGCGCTTTTCCTTGAGCTCCTTGTAGGCATCGTAGCCGCCAAAGGAATCAAGAAACAGGATGCCGTTATCAGCGAGGGCCTCATGAGTCTTGCGAAAATAGCCGCCCAGCAATTCACGCGTCTTGAAGATCTGGTAGCTGAAGTTCATGGCAAGCACGACGTCGACCGGTTCTGACTGCTCAACCTTGAATACATCTTCCTGGATAAGGCGCACGCGCGCCTGTTCACTCGATTTCAGTTCGGAAACATTGTGCTTGCGCCCCCAGGCCAGCACATCCGGGTCGATATCAACGCCCGTGGCGGTGTTCTTTTTATCCCG
>CAJQNP010000123.1 GCA_905479705.1 uncultured Gammaproteobacteria bacterium | reverse complement strand
CGGTAGCCGGCGCCGTCACTGCACTCTCGTCATCCCCTGCTTCCTCAGGCATGGCGACTTCGGCGTCTGCTGCCAGCGGTGCAGCTGCCCCTGTGTCGATGGCTTCGGTTTCAACGACCGGGACAGGTTCAGCGACTGCCGCTGGTTCAGGCGCAGGCTCGGCATCGGTTTCAGCCGGTGCGGTGCCAGTTGGCTCAGCCGGTGCCGTGTCAGTTGTCTCGGCAGGCACCATGCCAGTTGGCTCAGCCGGTGCCGTATCAGTTGCCGTGCCAGTTACGTCAGCAGGTGCCATGTCAGCAGCGGGAATCTCTTCTGCTTCTGCGGTGTCAGGTTCAGCCGGTTCGGGCTCAGCAGTAGCGGCGACGGGTGCGCTGGATGCGGCGGCATCGTCAGCCGTGGCGGTCAGCGCTGCCGGCTCACGGTCAACCGCGCCTGCACCACTGTCATCCGTAACTACCGGCTTGTCCTTGATGGCGAGAAAGTCCGGTAAATCCCATTCCTCGAACAAATCGCCGCGGTAAATCAAGACAAGAATGATCAGTGCGACGACAGCAAATGCAAAGCCGTGACTGAGAATGCGTGCAAGAAGATTCATTTCACCTGCTCCCTGAACCTCGATTGATCAGTGATTAATAACATCCGGATAGAGCGCCTGTGCAAGGATGCGAAATTCCTCTGCTGCCTTGCCGCGCGGCCACATTTCAAAAACGGTCAAACCCTCACTGAGTGAACGCCGAAAACTGGTGCGCATCCTCAGGCGGTACGGCAAAACGTCGTCAATGCCCGGCAACATTTTCAGGGCTGCCTCGGTCTCATGTGTTTCGCGAATGGACTTGTTGGTATCAGCGCGATTGACGAACGCCAGGGTCTTGTAACTGCCATTGACCCTGATCGCCTCAAGGTCCGGTCCGATCAGGTGTAAAAAACGCTGCGTGGCCCAGACATCGGCCTGACTGGGCGGGACCGGGATGAGAATACGGTCTGCAGCTGTCATGGCCTCCTTCATGGCCGCCATGTTGGCTGCGCCCACATCAATAATGACTTCGTCATCACCATGCGAGAGTAGTTGTTCTTTAAGTACCGCTCTTACCGGGTGTATCTCCAGCTCCGGCTTGTTGCCAATCTCCTTGCGAAGCATGCCCAGGTCACTGAATGTGCACTGTGGATCCAGGTCGTACCCCACCACGTGCTGGCCATTCTTCTCCAGCCATACCGCGAGATTGAATGCGACCGTGCTCTTGCCCGAGCCGCCCTTGAGATTAGCAATTACGGTGATCATTTATAGATTAGTTTACCTAATATATAAGTAAAAAACGTAAAAAAAAAACGAGCCACAGCGCATTGCTGCGCCGGGCCCGTTTACCATCAGGCGTGCTTACTGACCGCCAGCAGGTGCTGCCGGGGCAACCGGTGCTGCAGGTGCGCCATACGGGCCGCCAGGATAGCCGCCGCCGTACTGGCCGCCAGGATAGCCACCATAACCACCCGGATAACCGCCATAACCACCCGGATAACCGCCATAGCCATACGGGCCATGGCCATAACCGTTGTAACCACGGTAGCTATTATAACCTCGTCCATAGCCGCTGCCGCGACCGGAACCCCTGCCGCTCATGTTGAAACCAAAATCGCCGTCCATGTCGCCGTCACCCCAGCCGTCACCCCAGCCGTCATTACCCCAGCCGTTGTTGCCATAGCCGTTATTGCCCCATGGTCCCCAACCGCCCCAGGCGTGCGCAGATGTCATGGAGAGTGCAGTAGCGCCCGCAATTGCGGTAGCACACAACGTTTTTGTTAGCTTTTTCATATTTATTACCTCAAAATTTGCCTGTAGAAAGCTACAGGCGTCAATCCCCATCAACGTACCAGGACCAGTAAATCCGGGGAAATATCATTACTGGTTTTTCAGAATACCGCTAATCTGGTTCTGATCCAATGTTCTACCAGGCCCGTTGTGGCCCTCCGCCGGGACTCCATCCGGGTGCCCGGTAGTATCCGCGGCCATATGGCACTGCCTATGGACCACCAGGTCCGTAGTCATAACCTCCGCCATGGCCATGTTCGCATCTAAAATCTTCAGCTGTCGCCACGCGAAATTACCGGGTCACGCAGTCTTATAGTGAAATCACTCATTGCATCCGCATCCGCATCGGCTTGCGCCAGGCCATTATCAATTCAGGGACACCTGCTAGCGGATTCCTGTGTCAGTGTACACGTCGCTGTTGGCAGGATACTGATCGATGAAGCCAGAATGCATGGGTTGCCCTGGCTATCTGATGACCCCCTCCGGTCGTGCATAACGCATTCACGTATTGTATTTATGATGGTTCATATCGGGCCATCTACCAGGGCTGACCATAATTTGGCTGCCACTGGGGTTGAACCACCTGCCCGGTCGCTGCCCCCGAACCGTTAAACCCTGTCGCCGGGACCCCCCATGGTGCAATGACGTAGCCACCCTGCGGCCAGGCATCGGTCGTTGTTGCCGATCGTTGCGGATCGGCTGGCTGGGTAGTATTCCCCCACGGTCGTTGCACAGGTTGATAATAATAGTAGCCCGGTTGCTGCTGGGCCTGTGGCGCAGGCTGGTACCAGTTCCCTTGTGGCTGTTGTGTAACTACCGGTGCCGGGGTACTCCAGACAGAAGGTTGCTGGCCCTGCTGCAGGGGCTGGGGTTGCACCTGGTAGACAACCTGCGGTGCAACGTAGACCGGTTGTGGTGCGCTTACAGCCCACGGCTGTTGTGACGCTACCCCGGTTGCTGCAGGTGCTGTCATGACAGGTGCAGATGGAGTGGCGGCCGGGGCATAAGCGGGTGGTGCCTGTTGCCGGTATTTTGATGTAGGGTACCACTCCTGGGCTGTGAGTGGCGGCTCTTTCGGCTCTGCCTCGACCTGTGTGTCAATCGCTTCATTACTGCCACAGGCACTGATCAGGGATGCCAGGATAAACAGCAAAAAGAAAAGGGCCCACTTCGCATCGAATGATCCGTCATATTGAATCATATGGGGCGAGTGGCGCATCGCTTTACTATCACGTCAAGGCGTTCCTTGACGTGCAGGATTGCCATAGGGTTGCTGGTTTCTAATCATGGCGTCGTAGACCGGAGGTGGCGGTACCTGTTGAGTTTGTTGTCCCTGTTGCTGGTAGCCGGGTGATCCGCGATAGCCGTAAGGTGCCTGATTGCGGTAACCACCGGTGTAAGCCCCGGATGGTGCTGGCGGCTGGCGTGTCTGTACAGGGTATCGGGGTTGCGCCGGATAACTGTAACCGCGCGGTGATGGCGCGCGTTGCTGTGTGCCCGCCTGTTGCGGGTTTTGCAGGTTAGCCGCGGGTCTGTCGATGACCGGAGTCTGTGAAGGCATGCCGGCGGCTGGCGGAGTTGTCAGTGCCTCGGCCGGGATAGCCTGTTCAACCATCCCCGGTGCATCCATTGACAAGGGCGGTATGGCGCCCACACCCGGTACACGCGGATCGATGTTTACCGCGCGGTAGGGTCCGGGTGGTGGTGGCGCAGATACAACGGCCCAGTCGTCCTTGTATATGTAACCGGGCGACGGATTTGCTTCATCAGCGGACACGGGCAGCGCTGTTGATACCAGGATCAGTATTAATGAGCCGCACCCGGCGAGTTCGTTCCTACACTTCATTAGCTACTCCTGTCGTTATGCCTCGGGTCTGTATGTACGCCCCTGGTACAAGCTTAGTCCAAATCCTGCTTCAAGCGTATACCACGTCGTTTTTTACCAACAGTCCCGTCAATATCCTCTTCTGTTTCAGTCTTCGCAACGACCGTTGCATCCTTGACCGGTGCTGCCTTTGGCGCCTCTTCTGCCTTTGCAGGCGGAGCCTTCGGCGGCGCTGCTGGTGCAGCCTTTGCCTCACTCGGTGGTGTCTCGTGAGCTGGCGGCGGCGTAGCCTTTGCCTTGCTCGGTGGTGCCTCGCGAGGTGGTGGTGGCGTGCCCTTTACCTTGCTTGGCGGCGTCTCGCGAGGTGGCGGTGGCGTGCCCTTAACCTTGCTCGGCGGTGTCTCGCGAGGCGGCGTACCCTTTGCCTTGCTCGGCGGCGTCTCGCGAGGTGACGGTGGCGTACCCTTTGCCTTGCTCGGCGGCATTTCACGCGGGGGTGGTGGTGTACCTCCACCCGGACGCGGTGGGGGTGGCGTGCCACCCGGTGGTGTTTGTCTCGGGGGTGGCTGGGTCCCGCCGCCGGACTTGCCAAACAGGGCCTTGAAGCCCATGCCGATCATGGTGAACACGGCCTTGATGAGGATAAATACCCAGTTGAATATCGAGAAGATGCCACCCCAGATGCGCATCAGAAATGATGGACCACCGGATGCTGGTGCGTTGGCAATTGCCTCGTGCTCAATCATTTCGTAGGCAGCACTGACCTTGACGTGACCGTCATCGGAGGTCTCGACATAGAACTGCTTGCGTGCGCTGATACAACCCAGGGGAATAATCAGCAGGGCCATGACCGTTGCCACGCCGGCACCAAACAGCAGGCTGATCGCCATGCCGTTAAAGATGGGATCCTGGACAATGGCGAAGGCACCGGCCATCAACGTCAACGACGTAATAAAGATCGGTCGCATACGCAACTCGGCACCCTTGATAGCGGCCTCCTTGACCTCGTTGCCCTTTGCTACCTCGAGTTTCACAAACTCTACAATCAGGATCGATTGTCGAACGATGATGCCACCGAGAGCGATCATGCCGATCATGGAGGTCGCCGTGAACTCGGCACCCATGATCCAGTGGCCGGGAATGATACCCAGCATGGTGACCGGGATCGGTGACATGATCAGGCCGGCCAGGGCGAAGTTCTTGAACTCCCAGACGATCAGGCCATAGATAAGGATCATGGCGGCCATGAAGGCGCCACCCATGTCGCGGAACGTCTCGTAGGTGACCGTCCATTCACCGGTCCACTCATAACCCGATACGCTGTCGTCAGCGGGCGGTCCCAGCAGGTTCATGGGCATCGTTCCCATGATGACACCGTCCGGGGTCTGGTATTCCTTGACCTTGTCCTCGATATCCAGCATGCCGTAGATCGGCGCGCCAAGACGGCCCTGCATCTCGGCGGTCACGTACTCGATACCGCGCAGGTCCTTGGTGTAGATCACAGGGTCTTCAATACCCTTCTTGAATTCACCGAGTTCGGACAGGGGTACCGTGCGGCCATCTGCTGTCGGGATCGGCAGGTCACCAAGGCGCGAAACCTGGGAGCGCACCGCGAGCGGGATCTTCATGATGATGTAGGTGGGTTCGAGAACAGAGCCGCGCTTGATGTCGCCCAGTTTGTAACTGCCCATCGCCATGGCAAGACTGCCGTTGATGGTATCCACCGAGATGCCACGACGCACGGCCTTCTCGGTATCGACGTCAAAGCGCCAGAACTCGTAGGATTCCGCCATGTAGTTGTCGACATCGACAACATCCTCAACGGCATCGAACATGGCGGTGAGTTCTGCAGCAACCTCGCGGCGTGTCCTGGCATCGGGGCCGTGCACCTCCGCAACCACGGTGTTCAGAACCGGCGGTCCCGGCGGCATTTCCACGACCGCTATTTTCGCCCCCATCCTGTCGGCAATCGGCTTGAGGATGTTGCGTGCTTCCACGGCAATGGCATGACTGCCGCGTTCACGCTCATTCTTGTCCTTGAGCATGACCAGCAGGTCACCTTCCCAGGCCCGTTGCCTCAGGTAGTAATGCCTGACCATGCCGTTAAAATTAAATGGCTGCGCGGTACCGGCGTAGGTCTGTACTGCCGTGACCTCGGGAATCTGGCGGACCGCATCGGCCAGCTGCAGCGTAACGTTGGCCGTGTCCGGCATGGCCGTACCTTCGGGCATGTTCACAACGATCGAAAATTCAGGCTTGTTGTCAAACGGCAGCATCTTCACGGCAACGTGCTGGGTATAAAACGTCACACACAAGACCGCCGTAAGACCAATGATACTGAACAGGAAGAGCAGTCCGAGCTTGCGGCTATCAACCAGCGGCATGATGATCGGTCGATAGAAACGACTGATGCGATCATGCATGCGTTTTTCTTTGTCTTCAGCCTTTTTCAGGGCGTCGTGTTTTGGCGCAACCTTGACCGCCATCCAGGGCGTGAAAATAAACGCGGCCACCAGTGAGAAGAACATGGCGGATGAACCCAGCACCGGTATGGGGCGCATGTACGGACCCATGAGTCCACTCACCCAGCCCATTGGCAGCAGGGCAGAGATAATTGTAAAAGTAGCCAGGATGGTCGGGTTACCCACCTCGCGCACGGCGTCAATGGCTACGGCGACACTGGTTTTGCCCTTTTCGAGCCAGTGTCGAAAGATGTTTTCCACCACCACCGTGGCGTCATCGACGAGAATACCAATGGAGAAAATCAGGGCAAACAGACTGACACGGTCAATGGTGTAGTCGATCATCATTGCCCACCAGATGGTCAGCAGGATCACGACCGGAATAATGGCGATAACCACGAAGGCTGCGCGCACACCCAGACCCACAAGACAGAGAATCGACACGATTACCGCGGCTTCCATCATGGCGCCCAGCAGCTCGTTGACCTTGTCGTCGGCAGACTTGCCGTAGTTGCGTGTGACGGTGACGTTGACGTTGCTCGGGATCAGGTTACCTTGCAGGGCCTCAACCTTCTTGAGCAGGCGCTTGGCAACCGTTACGCCATTACTGCCCTCTTTCTTCGCGATCGCTACCGTGATGGCAGGATCACCATCGGCTATCACATTGCCATCCTCGAAGGCAGGCCCCGTGAAAAAGGTCACCATCTGGTTGGCCTCGGCCGGCTGCTGCGAGACCTTGGCCACATCGCGCACGTAAACAGGTGATCCCTGTCTGATCGCAATAACCAGCCGTTCGATTTCTTTTGGACCTGTCAGGAAGGAACCGGTGCGTACCGAGAAAGAGGTACCGCCCGTTTCCACATCACCGGCAGTACGTTCCGCGTTGGCCGTCTCGATGGTTTGCGCGACCTGCTGCAGGCTGATGCCATAGCCGGACAGGCGTTCCGGCATGACCTCAACCGTGACCTGTTCTTCACGTCCGCCGACGATAAAGCCCTTGCCCGCATCCTTGACTTCACCCAGGCGTTGCAGCAAATCCAGGCCCAGTAACCTGAGTGCGCCATCATCGACGTCTTTGGACCAGAGCGTCAGGGTGACTACCGGCACATCATCGATCGCCACCGGTTTCACCAGTGGTGGGGAGACATCCGGCGGGATCTTGTCCATGTTGGACTGGATCTTGTCGTGTACCTTCACGACCGATTCGCCCATGTCCTCGCCGACCTTGAAGCGTACGGTAACCATCGCACGACCGCGTTCTGTCGCGGTGTAGGTGTGGCGTACCCCCGGTATTTCCATGAGGATGCGTTCCAGCGGTTCCGTCACCAGGCTGGCAACCTGCTCGGCCGACGCGCCGGGGTATTGCACGAACAAGTCGATCATCGGCACAGAAATCTGCGGGTCTTCCTGACGTGGCGTAAACATCAGGCCGATGAGGCCAACGAACAGTGACACCATCAGAATCATGGGCGTCACGGGGGACGTGATAAATAACCGTGCTGTTCTACCTGCTATGCCGAGTGAGTGAGCGTCGTAATTTACAGGTGTAGAAAATTTCTTTTCTTGGTCAGCCATACTTTGTATCCCGCCTTATCTGACGTACACGGTACTTGCCGGTACCTTGTTCATGTTGTTCAGTACTGGGTTATGTTTTTTTACAGGTGGTGTGGCCACCTGCACGAATCAGGAAACTGTCCTGATCGCTACTGCCATGTACTGCTTGATTCACTGCCCGAGCCCGGAACAATGACACGCTCTCCGGCACGTAATCCGGAGAGTATTGCCACGCCGTCAGTGCCGACATCATCACCAACCCTGACCAGACGCAGTTCCCGATCGTTATTCGCGTTCATGACATAAATGCCGGGCAAACTGCCACGCCAGACCAGTGCGGCCTTTGGAACCACCGGCAGGTCGCGAGACTGCGCATTGACATCATTGATCATGACTTCTGCATACATGCCTGCACCGCCAGGTGCGCCCGGAGGCAAGTCCAGCTTGACGGTCACCGTGTGTCGATCAGGGTCCGCGATCGGGAATACCTGGGTAACGCGTGCCTGTATTTCAACATCGCCGACGTCCAGCTTGGCGGGAAAGACCATGCCTTTCTTGACGCCCGGCATCAGTCGTGCAGGCACTTCGAGCTTGATCTGCAGCTTGGATATGTCGGCATATTCAAGCATTGGCTGGCCGGGCTGTACCGGGTCACCAACCTCGACCAGTTTCCTGGTGATCACGCCGTCAAAGGGTGCAAGCGATTTGGCGTCACGAATACTTGCATCGATTTTATCAATCGCTGCACGCGCGGAGACAACCTGGCCACGGGCCTGTTCCAGTTGTGTGCCGTATTGAGTGCGCGAGGCATAGCGATCCATGCCGGGAGATGAGCCGCCCCCCATCATGCCCTGCATGGGGTTGGTGAAATTCTTCATCATGGATCCCATGCCGCCCATGGCATCGTTCTGTTCTCCGCCATAGGGTGAGATCCATTCACGGGAATACTGTACGCCGGCATTACGCAGTGCCGCTTCGGCATTGGCCAGGTTGGCCCAGGCAGAACGACGTTGTGCCAGGAGGTCATCAATGTTGATGGCAATCAATTCAGCGCCTGATTTAAAGTGGTCTCCCTCTTCACCGGAAATGCTTTCAACACGCCCCGGGATCTGTGCCGAGAAGGTAACGTCCTTGAATGGAACCACGGTTCCGCCCAGTGATACTGCCGAGCCAACAGGTATGCTGGGAACAGTAATGACTGAATCCGGTGTTCCCTGCGCCTGTGCGGCGTTACCGAGCATGCTGCCGGTCAGGAGACTTATAATTACTAGCTTATTGATTAACATTGTTAATCCTCACACATAACAAATTAAAAGGACATTAAACTGTAAAAAAAGCGGCGCTGCCGTAACAGCGCCATTTGTCCTGTAGCCGACGATTCTGGTTTAGTTCGAACCCATACAGGGTTCTGTTACATCAGGAGGTAGCGGAAAAAAACTGCTTATAATTATTGTCCACACACCAAAAAATCACGCCTGATAAAAATCAGGCGCGACCCATTACAGCAAAACTCTTGATAAACGGACCAGCCATTCGCGGATCCTTGATCATGGCACCGTAGTCACCCACGTTAAATTTCATCTTGCGCGAGGTGTACGCCATACCCAGACCCATCATGCCTGGCGGCTTGACCAGCCACTTGTTCCAGCTGTCAAAAGACGCGCGGATGTCCCAACTCAATTCCTGACCGTCGTAGATTCCTGCATCTTCTGCCTTGCCATTGACTACGTTTAAATAGCCACGTGGTGTGTCTTCACCATCAAATCCATAGGCAATTACAGAGTTAAAATTGATCTTCGCCAGAGCGTCGGAAAGCTCGGGCTCTGAATTCCACTGTTCCATATAGCTCTTCATCCACTCATCAGAAAATAGATCTGCCATTTTTTTGTCTCCTCCGGACATTTATCCCGATTATGATGTTCTACAACAAATGTAAGATACGGTTAATTCAGTAAAAAAATTGTTCCTTATAGCGGACACTAAAATATCAAATTCCAGCTCAAAAAGACAGAAGAATTAATATACTTAGGTCTACTTAATGACCAGTTTAATACATTTTATGGGGTAGTCGCTGCGTTGTCTGCTGTCTCCGCTTTCAAGGGTTTGTATGACCCTGAAAACAAGCGCTTAGTGAATTCAGCGTGACAACACGGGCCTGCTGGTCGGCGCAGCGTGACAGCCGCTATTGAAATGCAGACCATTATCGATAGATACTGGACACGGACTGGCGGTAAGCATCTGTAATACAAGCCGGTTTTTTTATGAACGGCGTTACCTGTTGGCGCACAAGCATATCTTACAGAGTCAAAATATTATTGAATAAATACAGTAGAATATTAACAACATCTATAATCTACATCAGGTAAAGATGCGCATGATACAACATAAAATATCACGGCAGGGAGAGCGCCAATGAGTATGCCGCCGGACTTGATCAACGAGGAAATCGAGGATCAGCGTGGAGAGGACCGTCGCAAACCTTCCATGAAAACCCTGCTGGGAGCACTACGCCATCAGCGTCGCAGGGTGCCTCGTCGAGAACATGACCACCTGGATTCCTACACGGACTGGTATGGTCACTGGCCCTTCGCAGCGACACTCATCATTATCCTGTTGTGTTTTGCCGACGCATTTCTCACGATCGTCTTGCTCAGCAAGGGTGCCGTGGAACTCAATGTCTTGATGGATTGGTTGATACAAAAGGATGTGTACACCTTTGCCGTCGTCAAGATGAGCATGACCGGGCTGGCGCTGATCGTGCTGGTGATGCACTTCAATTTCCGGATCTACAGGTTTATCGCCGTCCGCTACCTGATATATGCGCTTGTACCCATGTATTCACTGCTGATTTACCATGAGCTGACCATGCTGGCTAATATTGGTTAGCCGGGAGAGCTAGCGCAGCGCACAGCCAAGCACGGCAATATCATCGGACAGGGCGTCGCTCCCCCGCCAGCGCATTATTTCATCAAGCAGTCCGTCCAGGCTGGCAGCAAACGGGGCTGTCGCTGCGCTACCCAGTGACTGCTGCATGCGGTTTCGCCCGAACTGCTCTCGCGTTTCGATATTACGCTCTTCGTACAGACCGTCAGTATGCAGGTACAGGCGGTCTCCCGGCTGTAACTCGATGGCGGTGTCGATGTATTCCGAATCCGGGAACATCCCGATCGGTACCGCCGGTACGTCGTGCACGTCGACCGAAGCGTCGCTATGTACCACCAGTGGACCGGGACTGCCCGCGCTGACGAAACAAAAGGTCCGGGTCTTCAGGTTCAGGACACCATAAAGAAACGTAAAGTAGTGTCTGCCCATGACCTCCATGGGAAACAGGGTGTTCAGATTACGTGCCAGCCATGCCGGGCTGATGATGTTGCCGCCCGTGTGCTCACAGCGATCGGCGTCGGCAAACCGCTGGTGCTGACCAATCAGCTGGGACAGGTGGTGCGTGACTGACACGGATAACAACGCAGATGAAACGCCGTGACCGGACACGTCCAGCACATACATGGCGACATGTTCATCGTCCTGCCTGAAGAAATTGAGCCCGTCACCCGCGAGTTCATCGCAGGGTCTGAAGCGCCAGGCGAATTCAGCACCCTCGATATCAACCGGGTTGTTGGGCAGCAGTGAAGCCTGTACACCGGCAGCTGCCTCAAGGTCACGATTCATGCGCTCGTTGGCGTGCTGGAGTTCACGGGCTGCCAGTGCATAACCCAGCACATTATCCACACGTGCCCGCACCACCTTGAAGTCCAGTGGCTTGGTGACATAGTCATTGGCACCCAGTGACAGCGCCTCTGCAAGGTCACTGCCCTCGTCCCTGGCCGTCGCCATAATGACCGGCAGTTCCATTTTTGTGTAAACCTCACGGACCCGCTTCAGCACGGTCAGGCCATCTATATCGGGCATCATGATATCGAGCAGTACCAGGTTGTAATTCCCACAGAGAATCCGCTCCAGCCCGGCATTGCCGCCGTCGGCGGTATCGACGTCGAACCCGGCACGCTCCAGGCGACGTGCCAGCATGTCGCGATTCATCTCGTTATCGTCAACAACAAGAATACGCGCACTGAGCTTATTGATGAGAGGCATATGTCTTTAGGGTACCCATGGTGAATCCGGTTTCTGTCCTGCCCGCGAAAGCGGGAATCCATAACGCACTTGCTATAAACCCTGGATGACTCGTTGCGCTCGCGCTGCAGGCAACAAACGCACTTTGCTCTTTTGTCGGGATTTCCGCATTGCTGTACACGCTATGACGAATAAATCGGCTTCCCTGGTTTAATCAGGTCCCCAGCAGCGCCCGCATCTTTTCCAGCAGGCGCGGGAGGTCGACCGGCTTGGTGTCATAGTCATCACAGCCGGCCGCCAGTGCCTTCTCGCGGTCACCCGACATGGCGTGTGCAGTCAGCGCGATGACCGGTATGCCGGCCGTGTCCGGATTGGCCTTGAGTGACTGCGTTGCCGTCCAGCCATCCATTACCGGCAGGCTCATGTCCATCAGCACCAGGTCGGGTTTTTCAGCGATGGCCATGTCGACACCCTGCTGGCCATCAACGGCAATGGTCACGGTGTAGTCCTTGCGCATGAGGCGCCGCGAGAGCATGTCCCGGTTCATCTCATTGTCTTCAACCAGCAGTATCTTTGTCATTGCGTTTCAACCTCGCCCAGGGCATGGCGGACATGTTCAAGCACCCTGTCGGGTGTCATTTCGGCCTTTCTGATCACGGCCTCAACATGCCCGCTCAGTTCGGCCAGCTCTTGTCCGTCAAGTTCCATTGCCGTAAGTACCACAACCGGTATGTATAACCATTCCTCGTGAGCACGCAGCTTGTGCAAAAACTGGAAGCCATCCATGACCGGCATCATCAGGTCGAGCATAATAACGGCCGGGCGTGAGTCCGCCACCGCCGCCAGTGCCTGCTCGCCGTTTTCAGCCGACACCACAGACCAGCCCTCGCCTTCAAGCATGCGACACAGCATGCGGCGATCTTCTGCGCTGTCTTCAACGACAAGGATGTTGCCCGTGCTGCCTTGCTGCGTGTATTTCTCCAGCAGTGGCAGCAGGCGGCTGCGGTCGACCGGCTTGGTCAGGTACTCGGCCGCGCCCAGTGAGTAACCCATCCCCTTGTCATCCACCATGGAGAGCATGATGACGGGAATGCGCATTAACTCGCCGTCAGCCTTGAGTGTGCGCAGTACACTCCAGCCATCCATGCCGGGCATCATGACGTCCAGTGTTATGGCGTCGGGCTTGACGCTACGCGCCAGTTCCAGGCCGTCTTCCGCGCGGGTGGCAACCGCCACCCGGTAGCCGGCCTTTTCAAAAGTACGCCGCAGCATGTCACAGGTTGTTTCGTCATCATCGATCACCAGGATGGTGCGCAAATCCTTGCCGTTTGCAGCCGGTATATCGTCTGGCTGGATTTCATGCATGGAATCGCTGGCGGCGCGCGCGGCTTCCAGTGCATTCACCTCTGCCGGCAGGCGAATGCTAAAGGTAGAGCCGGCACCGGATTCACTGACGACGCTGATATCACCACCCATCATCTGGCAAAAGCGACGCGTAATGGCCAGCCCCAGTCCCGTGCCGCCGTAATCCCGTGTTGTGGAATTATCGGCCTGGGTAAATTCCTCGAAGAGCATGTGTATCTTGTCTGCAGCGATACCAATACCCGTATCCTTTATAGATAGCTCAATCCAGTCACCGTCCGGATGTCGTTCGCGATGGGCCTTCACCGATATGGTGCCGTCGTGGGTGAACTTTGCCGCATTACTGAGCAGATTAAACAGGGCCTGCCTGATCTTGGTCACATCGGCACGCACGCTGCCAAGATCGTCTGCAATATCCACGCTCAGTGAATTATTGTTCTTCTCGACCAGCGGGGTGACCGTGCTGACAACGTCGGACAGGGTGTCGCCCAGTTCAAAACGCTCAAGGTACAGGTCCATGCGTCCCGCTTCTATCTTGGATAGATCGAGAATATCGTTAATCAATGAAAGCAGGTGCTTGCCTGCTGCATTGATCTTTTCCAGGTCGGGAACAAGGTCCTGCTGCCCGAGGTCCTCTGCTTCCTCCTGCAGCATTTCGCTATAGCCGATAATTGCATTCATCGGCGTCCTCAGTTCGTGGCTCATGTTGGCAAGGAAGGCACTCTTGGCACGATTGGCCTGTTCGGCCAGGTCTTTTGCCTTGCGCAGTTCCGCCTCGGTGTGTTTCCGCTTGCTGAACTCCTTCAACACCAGGCGCCCTGCCTCGTTGAAGCTCTTTGCCAGGACGGCAAGTTCGTCATTGCCCTTCTCTTCAACGGGGTGCGCGTAACCGCCGTCACCAAAACGCCTGGTAACCTCGACAAGTCGCCTGACCCGGCGTGATATCGAGTAGGCGATAACGCTGCCGGCAACAATCGCCAGCAGCGCGGTAACCAGTGCGATCATGAACACCTTGCGCTGCAGCCTGTAGATTGGCTCGTAGATATCCTCGGCATAATATTCATGCAACAGTATCCAGCCCAGCGCCGGCAGTTCACCATAGGGTTGCGAGAAGGCATAGGCGGATAACAGCTGGTCACCGCTGTTCTGCTCCACGCGTTCCGCGGTGTACACCGCCGCATCCTCCGGAATATCGACACCGGAAAAATACGCAGAACCATCATCCATGATGCCGGAGTCATGCATGTTTGTATGAATGATCTGCCGCTCATCAGTGAACAGCATAAAGTTGAAACGCTTTGCCAGTTGCTCGTCCTGGCTGCGCTGATGAATGATCGATTGCACCTCGGTCAGGCTGATCACGACCTTCATGACCCCGAGAAAATCACCGTTGTCATCTTCAATACGAAAGGCCACATCCGTGGCATAGGTATCAGAGCTGTTATCGAATTCGACATTACCGATATAGACGCCCTTCTCCCTGGCCTGTTGCCACCAGGTCTGGTCGCTCTGCTGATAGCCGGGGGTCAGGTCGCTCTGGGAAACAATCGCGCCGAAGCTGTCGGTGATGAATATTTCGGGATACAAAATATAGCCAAAACCCTGGTTGAGCCGGTTTTGCAGGCCGCGCAACAGGCGAGACACGCGGTTATTCAGGGATCTCTTCATCAGGGCGTTTGTCTTGCCGGAGGCTGTTGCGCGCCACTCCACATCCCGTTCGGCGATCAGGGTTTCCGGGTCCGGGTGACCTGCCATGCGGTCGTTGGCGCCGATGAGAAAATCGCGAATATCCTGGCCGCTGGAGTAGGCCTGCCAGCCGACGATGCGTGAATGCATGGTACGGTCGATCTCCGCCATGATGGCGCTGACATAGGCCGCCGAGGCGTCATTGACCCCGCTGCGCATCGACGCCTGCCCGATATTCAGGACATACATGCCGACCAGGCCAATGACCAGGGCCGGCACCAGCATGCCGAGGATGAGTTTATGGGACAGTTTCATGGCTTGTGTTTGCTGTTGTGGGCATGCACGAAGTCAATAAAGTCACTCACGGGCAAGGCCTTTGAATAGTGCCAGCCCTGTGCATAATCAACGCCCCGGCTCGCGAGATAGTCAGCCTGCTGTTTCGTTTCAACACCTTCCGCGATGCTGCGCAGCTCAAGTCGCTGCGCCATGTCGATGATGGTATCCAGCAGGCCGGCGTTGAGGGTATCGATGCCAACGCTATCCACAAAGCTCTTGTCTATCTTCAGGTAGTCGAGAGGAAATGTCTCGACATAGCTCAGGCTGGAATAGCCGGTGCCAAAATCGTCCAGCGCGATCTGTGAATGCCGTCCCTGCAGGGCCTGCATGATCTCTTTTGCCTTGCCGCCGCTATCATCGATCAGGCCGCGTTCGGTTATCTCGTAAATAATCTGCCCGGGCTGAATACCGCTGTTACCAAAAATACGGCTTGATGACTGCAGTATCCGCTCGGATTCAAAATGCCCGGGGCTCAGGTTGATTGCAATATGCAGGGAGCGATCCTCGCACAGCAGCTCGCCGAGCTCGTTACGGATATTCTCCATGAGCCATTCGGTCATTGGCTCGATCAGGCCGGTATCTTCCGCCAGCGGGATAAACAGGTCGGGGCGAACACGTTTACTGCCAGGCTGGCACCAGCTGATCAGTGCTTCCGCACCGACACAGTGCCCCGATTGCAGGTCGATGACGGGCAGGTAATTGATCTCGAACTCGTCTTTATGAAGGCTGCTTTCCAGCTCGCCCTGCAGGGACAGGCGGCGCAAGGAAACACTGATAATCAGAAACACCAGCAGGCCGGATGTGGCTATGCCCACCACGCCGAGCAGAATAGCCATGCGCAACCAGTCATGCAGGATCCACTCGTCGGCCGCGGCGACTACCGAGTAGATCCCCGGGAAGCCCTCCAGTTCAACGGCGAACAGGGTGCGTTCGATGCCATCCTTGAAGAGTGCGCGCAGTTGCGTCGAGCCGTCGCCACCCTCGGTCTCGGACGCCACCATTTCCATCTCGGGCACGTTGCCTTCCCATGCATAGATATGGGTATCCTCGCGTCGTACCAGCACGGCAAACCCGTGCTCTCCCAGCTCGGCACCCAGGTGACCAATCAGCACGCTGGGATGAATCAGCGCGGCAATCTCCGAGCCGTCCTCACGCTGGCGAATGGCTATCAGCCCGTAGCGCTCCATGAGTCTGACCTCCAGCGGACCCAGCAGTCTGAAACCGACTTGCGGCGCTGGTAACTCGGTCTTGAGTGGCGGCTTGATCGCGCCCCAGCTGGTACACACCAGTTTCCTGTCCGCTGTTATCAGTCCGATGTCGCTGATGCCGGGTATGTCATAGGCCATGGTGTTCATGGCCCTGACATCTTCATAGCTGCAGCGGTAGTCAAGATCGGACAGGGCAACCAGCCCCTGGTTGATATCGTTCAGCAGGCGTGAGGTGTCTGACGCAATCGTCTGCGCGATGGAGTGCAGGTTATCCTCGGATTTACCGACGGTGGTGTTATAGGCAAGGTGAAGGGCATAGCCCACGGGGGCCAGAACAGCCACGATGGCAACCAGTGTTGCCAGCAGGATAGTCAGCCGTCGCCGCAGCGGAGCTGGCAAGCGGGGAACGATAATACTGTTATCTGCCATCTCGCTGGGGCTTCCCTGACCGTGTTAGTCGATAGCGCGCATCCATAGACCGTGCGGCGGATTATAAGGTATGCTGGCGCAATAGCGATACAGACAAAAGTTTCATGCGGGCAAACTGGCGTTTACCAGGGCGACCACATGATGTAACCAGGGCCTGTGCATAACATCCTGACATTCACATTCTGTTACTGGAGATAACATGATCAAGTTTCTCGTTAGCTGTGCAACAATTCTTTTGATGGTTGGCTGCTCCAATCCACAACGGATGGAACAACTGCCACCGATCAAGTCACCCGACACCTCTTCGCAGGTCTTCCTGAAGAGCATGTTCATGGACAAGATGGATAACCGCAAGCTGACATACAAGCTTGATGGTGTATCGATCTACCGTTTTGGTGACACCCGCCAGTTCTCCTTCTATCTGGATACCGGCAGCTACATGTTCGGCTATGATCACGGCTCCGAAGACTGCGAGACCAATGTCTTTATCAAGGAGAGAAAGAACTACCTGTTTGAGCTAGGCCCCGAGTGCCGTATTGAACTCATCAGCGAGTAATCAACAGCGTACTACGGGCCTGTAAGGCTCATCAGACGATGACAGAACATCCCGAGTGGATTGCCTACCTGCTCTACATCACTGACCTGACCATCAGGATCGGGTTGTCACTGCGGATATTGATGCGCGGAAACACGGTTGGCGTCACCTTTGCGTGGATGACGATCGTGCTTGCCGTACCCTACCTCGGCGCCCTGCTCTATCTGCTGATCGGCGAACATCGCCTTGGCAGTCACCGTACTGATCGTGCAAAGGCTGTCATTGAGCAGTCAAAAGGATGGCGAAGAACCCTGTGCGAAGAGTTCCCGATCGGTGCGTCTGACCTGGACGACAGCATTCACCCTCTTGATACACAGGCCCGCAAGGTGATCGGTTACCCGACCCTGCCCGGTAATCGTCTCACCGTGCTGAACGATTACCAGAGCATATTTCGCCACCTCATCGATGATATCTCGCAGGCGACCGTGAGTTGCAGCCTGGAATTCTATATCTGGGAATCCGGCGGCCTCGCCGATGAACTGGCCGATACCGTCATCGCGGCACACGCACGCGGTGTTGAGTTCAGAATCCTGCTCGATTCAGTTGGCAGCGCCAGGTTTTTCAAGAGCAAGCAGGCCAGGCAGCTACGAGAGGCCGGGATCAATGTAGTCGAGGCGCTACACGTCAACCCGATCAAGATGCTGTTCCAGCGTGCGGATATCCGCAACCACCGCAAGATCGCCGTCATCGATAACCGTGTCGCCTATACCGGTAGTCAGAACCTGGTGGACCCGCGCTATTTCAAGCAGGATGCCGGTGTCGGTGAAT
The DNA here is from genome assembly GCA_905479705.1 of uncultured Gammaproteobacteria bacterium. Lineage (GTDB taxonomy): Bacteria > Pseudomonadota > Gammaproteobacteria > UBA9214 > UBA9214 > UBA9214. Next base: position 1,608 of record CAJQNP010000123.1, on the reverse strand, counting down.
GGATTGACCTGATGATCAGGGTGGAAGGACCGGCCGTATCGGTACTCAACAACGTCGTCGCCATGGACTGGTCGGTCGAGGCCGAAGAAGTAGACCATTTCTCAACCTCCGACATTTCCAGGGAGAAGGTCGGTGATATCCCCGTCCAGGTCGTGCCATCCGGGCCGGTTTTTCGCGAAGGCGCCATACATGAATTGCTCATGAGCATCATCTACATGGCCCGTCGCGAACTGGTGATCACGACACCCTATTTTGCGCCCGATGAACCCATGATCGAGGCGCTCATTGCAGCGGCAAACCGTGGCGTAGCTATCACGCTGGTGATTCCGGCGCGGGTCGATTCACTGATGATCCGTTACGCAGCGCCTGCGATTCTCGATACCCTTGTGAATGCCGGGATCAGTGTTGCGCAGTATGACAAGGGATTGTTGCATACCAAGTCCATCACCGTCGACGCCGGGTTCTGCATCGTCGGATCTGTCAATTTCGATATGCGCAGCCTGTGGCTGAACTTCGAGATCAGCCTGTTTGTTTACGACAGTGCGTTCACGCAGCAGGTGCGCGAGCTGCAGATGGACTACATTTCGAATTCAAGCTTCATTGACCGGGAACAATTCGGTAAGCGTACATATGCGCAGCGACTGGCCGCGAACGTCATGCGGCTGTTTGCGCCTGTTTTATAGGCTGTCTATTCACTGGCACGGGTATGGATCGACAGGATGCGCCCGCCGCCAAACGACAGTTCGTATATAAATGATCCCGGCTTGTCGCTGTAGGTCCAGCGATTGCCATCCCTGAACGTTGGTTCTCCGCAGGTGTCCAGCACCGCGTCCTCGGGGTCGCCCACAGACACAAAGTTGCTGCCACAGGACATGGTATTCGCGGAATCCGCCGATAACTCGTCCGAGCTGGCCAGTCCTGAACAGGTCAGAAACAACATTGGCAGTATTTGTATAGCTGTCTTGTTCATCTTTTTCACCTTGTTTGATTGTATGTCATGACTGGCGTCTCAATTGGCCAGCTTGATCGCGCCGCCAATACCGGTGATGACCATCTGCGTGCCAATAACGGCCAGTATCAGTCCCATTAACCGGGAAATGACGCTCAGGCCGTTGTCCCCGAGTCTGTGCACCAGCCGCTGGCCCGAGATGAAAAAAATATAGGTGATCACGCACAGTGCAGCGAATGCCGTAATCGTGACAACCATGCCGGGAATCCCGCCAGTCGCTGAAAAGTTCATGGCCGTGGCGATCGTACCCGGCCCGCCCAGTATAGGGATCGCCAGGGGGGTAATGGCCACGCCCAGTTCGCCTGTGATGGCGTCTTGCGGGTTTTTCGGTGAGTCTACGGGACTGTGAACCTTTGACTGCTGACCATGCAACATTTGCAGGCCAATCGTGAACACCAGTATGCCGCCGGTAATCTGGAAGGCCGGCAGTGTGATCCCGAACACCTCGAAGATGGCCTTGCCCAGCAGGCAGAAGATGACGATCAGGGTAAATGTGAACAGCAGCGCTTTGGCAGCGACCCGGCGCCTGATATCAGGCGAATCATCCGCTGTCAGGCTGAGAAAGATCGGCGTATTGGCGATCGGGTTCATGATGGCAA
>CAJQNP010000122.1 GCA_905479705.1 uncultured Gammaproteobacteria bacterium | reverse complement strand
TGTTTGAGCGTAATGCCGCCGAGGTCACGGTGACGCCGGCCGGTGAGCGGATCGTTGCACAGGCACTGCGCGTGCTGGAAGAGACCGAGGTCATCAGGCAGATCGCGGAGCAGGGCAAGGACCAGCTGGTCGGTGCGTTGCGCCTGGGTGCTATCAATACCATCGGACCGTACCTGTATCCTGACCTGATTCCCAACCTGCATGAACTGGCACCGGACATGCCGCTGTTTGTCGAGGAAGACTTCACCGCGGTTCTTACCGACAAGCTGAAGCAGGGGCAGCTGGACGTCATTATTATTTCGCCGCCCTATGACGAGCCGGGTGTGCTGACGCTGCCCTTGTACGAAGAACCCTTCGTGGTGTTGCTGCCGTCCGCGCACCCGCTCAGCAAACACAAGACGATTGAGCAGAAGCAGTTGCTGGACGAGTCGCTGTTGTTACTGGGTAGCGGTAACTGCTTTCGCGACCAGGTGATCCGTGCCTGTCCCGATTGCGCCCCCGGTGATGCCGGTGAGCACCTGTTGCATCACACCCTGGAGGGCAGTTCGCTGGAAACCATTCGCCACATGGTGGCCTCGGGGATGGGGATCACCGTGTTGCCGTGTACCGCCGCGGGTGCCGATCGTTATTCACAGCGTCTGCTGGTCATCCGCCGTTTCCCGGACCCGCCGCCGGGTCGCCAGGTGGCACTGGCCTGGCGCAAGACCTTCCCGCGGCCGCAGGTGATCGACGTCCTGAAGCAGGCGGTGGCGCGCTGCAACCTGAGTTGCACGACGCTTCTGGATAAGGAAAAACCAGAATAGTCTAATTAAATCAAATGGATATAAAGTAAATACAATGATAGTCAAATACTATCAGTAGATTTTATTAATTTCATTGGAACTATGTGCCGCCAGCCCTCAGATTAACGCAGACGACATACATTCCTGTGCCACAGGGATACCTGTAGATCCATGTCACTGACAGGAGGACTGACAATGACTCAACCTAATTCAATAGTGTGTGATGAAGCACGGGCAATGGTTGCCCAGGGTGCGCACCTGGTCGATGTGCGTATGCCGCATGAATTCGCGCAGGGCGCATTGCCGGGCGCGATCAACATACCGCTGCAGAACCTGCTGGCGGAGGTCCATCAGCTGGACCACGAACAGCCCGTCATTCTGTACTGCCGCAGTGGTATGCGCAGTCAGCAGGCGGCACAGGCACTGTCCCTGTTCGGTCGCAGTGATGTGCATGACCTGGGTGGTATTCACAACTGTGGGTGAGTGCATGGTTCAACGTGGCAGCCGGATGGGGGTGGCGACATGATCTTCAGGCAACTGTTTGAGCCGGAGTCTTCGACATACACCTACTTGCTTGGTGATAGCGAATCCGGCAAGGCGGTGCTGATCGACCCGGCCGTGGAAACGGCCGAGCGCGATCTCGCAGTGGTTAAGGAATACGGTCTCGAGCTGATGGCCACGCTGGAAACGCATGTGCATGCCGATCACCTCACTGCTGCGCTGAAGTTAAAGCAGCTTGCCGGTTCGAAGATCGCGGGGCCGGCACAGGATGAATTGCCATGCACCGATATCGGTGTGCGTGATGGCACGCCGTTCATGGTTGGCAATATAGAACTGCAACCGCTGTTTACACCGGGGCATACCTCTACGCATCACAGTTACCTGCTCGATGCAGGTGATACCAGGCGAGTGTTCAGCGGCGACGCGCTGTTGATTGACGGCTGCGGTCGAACCGATTTCCAGAGTGGCGATGCGGCGACCCTGTACCGCTCGATACACGAGAAGCTGTTCAGCCTGCCGGATGAAACCCTGGTCTACCCGGGGCACGATTACAGCGGTCGGCAGGTCTCGACCATTGGCCAGGAAAAAGTGCGTAACCCGAGGCTTGGCGGCGGCAGGTCCCGGGACGAGTTTGTCGCGATCATGGACGGACTGGATCTCGCCTATCCGAAAAAGATCGACTTCGCCGTGCCGGGTAACGAGCTGTGTGGTGAGTGCCCGCCGAATGTGCCGGATGCCATGCGCAAGCTGTGTGATGTGACGCGCCAGGGATGATGCCCGGCGACGCGCCTTAATCTTCACCCGAAGAGGGGCGGGTTCCCGCGTGGCTGACGCCCGTCCTGGCCGACCGGCACCCGCGTTCAGTGCGGGATTTCGCGAAAAATTTGCCCGGAAACTCTCCAAGTCATTGATTATTATAGTTGACTAAATATAAGAATATGGTAATATAACAATCATCTGTAATTAGTCGTAATAGGAGGTGTGCCATGTACATCGATAGTATGACGATCACAGCGTTTGTCGTGTTTGCTGTAGCGATGGCAGTGTTTGTGAAGCATTGCTTCATTAACAGCTGCATCGAGAAGGACGACGACAAGCCGGTTGTCGAGCATGATGTCGAGCCGGGTAACCGGTCATGAGTCTCGCCATCCAGACTGTCTGTCGCGCGACCGCAGGCACGTTAACTGACGAACGCGCAGCGGCGCTGCTTGCGAACGGGGGTCAACTGGTTGATGTCCGTTCGCCGGCAGACTTCAATCGCTTCGCGCTTCCCGGTGCCCTCAACCTGCCGATAGATTCGCTGTGTTACGAGCACCGGCGTTTGAATGCGCACCGTCCGGTCATCCTCTATGGCAACAGTGAGGTGCGCAGTGTGCGCGCGGCACGCCTGCTTGCGGGCAAGGGCTTCCTGCGCATCTATCACCTGTCTTTAAAAGACTGAGGTCTGCAGGCACAGTTATGTCAATTGAGTTATTCGAACAAATCTCGCTGGTCGTGGGGGTCGGCGGGCTGATGCTTTACATGGTGTACGTGATGTACAGGCTGGCGAAGGACTCCGGTGCTGGCCGCTTCGGTGCTGCCATGATCTTTCTTTCGCTGGGTCTCGGGCTGGTTGGTTTCGTTGCCAAGTCGGTTATTCAACTCGCAATCGAAGTCTAGTCGTTTTTTTTCGCGTGATTCCCTGGCGCGGCTTCATCCTTGTCGAGCTTTGGTGCGTCATCGTCCATCAGGATCTGGTGGGCCGGTCCTTCCATGTCATCGAACTGGCCGCTGCGCACGGCCCACAGAAAGATCCACACGATCACGCCGACCAGTAGCAGCGACAGGGGGATTAACAGGTAGATAATTTCCATATGCTCGGTTTAGCGGTTCCTCGCCAGGCGTAGCGCATTCAGTACCACCAGCAGTGAGCTGGTCGACATGCCTATGGCAGCCATCCACGGCGCCACATAGCCGAGTGCCGCGGCCGGCAGTGCCAGCAGATTGTACCCCACTGCCCAGGACAGGTTTTGCCGGATGATGCGCAGGGTCTTGCGCGCCAGTCCCATGCCATCGGTCAGTGCCTGCAGGTTGTTGGACAGCAATACCATGTCGGCGCTGGCCTGGCTGATGTGTGCGGCATCGCGCATGACAATGGAGACGTTGGCGGCGGCCAGTACCGGGGCATCGTTGATGCCGTCCCCGACCATGGCAACGATTGCACCCCGTTGCTGCAAGGCCTGTACTTCAGCCAGCTTGTCGGCCGGCGACATGCCGCCGTGCACCTGCTCGATGCCGGCATCACCGGCAAGTTGCCGTGCAGCGGCCGGGTTGTCACCGCTTAGTAATACCACCTGTTGTCCACTGTCGCGCAGTTCATCGATCACGGCGGGTGTCTCCGGACGCATGCGGTCCCGCAGGACAAACAGGGCGTGCAGCTGCTCTGTATCGGCAAGCAGGACGCGGCTGCCGTTGCCGCTGTCCTCGGGCAATACCGAGAGATCGGCATGACTGTGTGCGCCAATAAAGTCGGCGTGGCCAATGAACCACTGTCGGCCGTCCACGCGTGCCTGGATGCCGGCACCGGGTATGTTTTTTATATCGCTGGCCGTCATGCGTTTTCCTGCGGCGGCGGTCTGCACGATGGCCTTGCCGGCAGGATGTTCCGACTGCTGTTCCAGGGCGGCCGCGATGGCAACCACCTGGCGTTCATCCAGGTGCGAGTAACATTGCACGCGTGACAGTGCCGGTGCACCAAAGGTCAGTGTCCCGGTCTTGTCGAACACCACGTGGCTGCAGTGTGCCAGCGTCTCCAGGCTGTGGCCGCGCAGCATCAACAGGCCGCGTGCCAGCATGGTGCCGGTGGCGGCACTCACCGCGGTCGGCGTCGCGAGTGACAGTGCACAGGGACAGGTCACCACGAGGACCGAGACCAGGATCGGTAGCCAGTCGTCGGGTGCATGCTGCCACCAGTAGACGCCCACCACCGCGGCCAGCACCAGCACGGCCGCGACAAACCAGCCGGCAACGCGGTCAGCCAGGCGCGTGATGGCGGGCTTTTCATTTTGCGCCTGTTCCAGCAGCCTGACGATCTCGGCCAGCACGGTGTCCAGCCCGGTGCGTTCCACCTGCACGGTTAACGGGCTTTCTATGTTGATGCTGCCACCGATCAGCGCGGCGCCCTGCGCCTTGGCAAGCGGGGTACTCTCACCGGTCAGCAGGGCCTCGCTGACACTGGACTCACCGTCAAGCACCTGACCATCGGCGGGCACCGTCTCACCGGGCCTGACCAGTACGCTGTCACCGGTCTTTAACTCGGTTAACGGGATCACCGTTTGTTCGCCGCCGTCATCGATACGCGTCGCCATCGCGGGCAGGGCGCGGCCCAGATGTTCCAGAGTCTCGGCGCCACGCTTGCGAGCCATCAGTTCAAAGTAGCGACTGCTCAGCAGGAAGAAGATGAACATGACGACCGAGTCGTAATACACCTCGCCCTGGCCGGTCCAGCTGGCGTGCACACTGCCGGCGAATGCCACCAGGATGCCGAGTGATACGGGAACGTCCATGCCGGCACTGCGGTTGCGCAGGTCACGCCATGCGCCGCGGAAAAACGGCATGCCTGAATACAGCAGTACCGGCGTGGTCAGTATTAACCCGAGCCAGCGGAAGAAGGTCCTGAAGCCGGCGTCCATGCCGGACCAGTCACCTACATACAGCGCGATGGATAACACCATGACCTGCATGCCCAGTACGCCGGCGATGCCGATGCGGCGCAACTGGTTGCGCCGGTCACGTTCAAAGGCCTGTTGCTGTTGCTGCGGGTCGTAAGGGTGCGCGCGGTAACCGATGTGGTGGATGGCCTGCAGGATATCACTGAGTTTTATTTTCCTGTCGTCCCAGCGTACCCGTGCACGGTGGGTTGCATAGTTGACCTGTACCTCGAGTACGCCGGGCAGTTGCGCGACGTGACGTTCGTTCAGCCAGACGCAGGCCGCGCAGACGATGCCTTCCAGGATCAGTGCAGCCTCGCGCTGATGCTCGGCGGGCGTGCGTACGAATGTTCTCTGGATGTCCGGGTGGTCGTAGACCTGCGTCTGGCGAATGAACCCGGGCAGCAGGGCCACACCGGTGGGCGAGGGCGCGGTGCGGTGCCTGTAAAAGTCCGCGTTGCCGGAATCGACGATGGCCTGCGCGACGGCCTGGCAACCGTGGCAGCACATGGGTTGTGGCTCACCCTCGATGGCGACTGTTAGATCGAGTCCACGCGGGACCGGCAGGCCGCAATGGAAGCAACTGGCCGTGTTGTCTGTGCTAACCGCGCTGTCGGAAAGGGACGGGGTATCGGGGTGAGACATTGAAGGACGCGTGCCAGGGGCTATCGGTGAGGGCACAGCATAGCGTATTGGTCATGCCGGGTTGTTGAAGTTTATGAGTATCTTCTTATCAGTTGATATAGATCAACTCGTTTTTCAGAACGCACCAACATAATGCACGCACTGAATTTTCACTTCAGCCACTGACCGTGCTGAAAACGCATTACTAACCCCGAGGGAGAAACCGATGAAAACGAAAATCACCAAGACAATCAGCGCATTAGTGCTCGCAGGCAGTGCCCTGCTGGCGTTGCCGGCCGCCAATGCCTACCAGGCCGGCGACTGGATCGTCCGTGCCGGTGCCGCCGGGGTCTATCCGACCGGTGACGGCAGCATCAAGGGAATTTCTGGTTCCAAGGTCGAGGCGGACAGCGCCTGGAGCCTGGGTATCAACGGTACCTACATGGCGACCGACAATTTCGGCATTGAACTGCTGGCGGCCTGGCCGTTTACGCATGATATTAAATGCAAGGGCAGCATTTCAGCCCTGGGGACCTGTGCCGAGACCAAGCACCTGCCGCCGACACTGACCGCCCAGTATCACTTCAATACCGGCCCCAACTGGCACCCCTTCCTCGGTATCGGGCTGAACTACACCTATTTCTTCGATGAAGAGACCAAGGGTGACCTCAAGTCTGCCGGTGGCGATCTCTCACTGGACAGCTCCTGGGGGCTGGCGCTTGAGGCGGGTCTGGACTACGAGTTCAGCAATAACTGGCTGGTTGGTGCGCAGGTCTACTGGATGGACATCGATACCGACGCAACCCTGAAGATCAAGGACCTTGGCTTCAAGAGCTCGGGCAACGAAGTCAGTATCGACCCGTGGGTGTACATGATCAGCATTGGCTACAAGTTCTGATCGCGGAAACGGATTTTACCGGCTATACATAAGTAATATTGACTCGCCTGTTCTCAGGGACGAGACTGGCGGTCGTCGAATAAACACACGCTGATCAAGGGAGATCACCAATGGTGCTACAACACGTCTGGGGGTTATTTACCAATCCGAAGCGCGAGTGGGTCGCCATTCGCGACGATGAATGTACCATCGGCAAGTGTTATGCCATTCATGTCCTGATCCTGGCGGCCATACCGGCCATTTCCGGTTTCATCGGTACCACCCAGTTCGGCTGGCAGATTGGTGTCGGCGACCCGGTCAAGCTCACCATGCAGAGCGCGGGACTGATCGCGGTACTCTATTACCTGGCCATGCTGGTCGGTGTGTTTTCAATGGGCTACATGATTCACTGGATGGGTGGCACCTACGGCGCCGATGTCCAGCTGTCCCAGGCCGTGGTGCTGGCGGCCTACACCGCGACACCGCTGTTTCTCATTGGCCTGATGGAGCTTTACCCGGTTTTGTGGGTCAACATGGTGGTGGGTATCCCGGCGCTGGCCTACACGGTGTACCTGCTGTATAGCGGCGTACCCATCATGATGGGCATCTCCGAAGACCGTGGATTTCTGTTTTCCAGCGCAGTGCTGGCCGTTGGTCTGGTGGCCTTCGTGGCCCTGCTGGCAGCGACCGCCATCCTCTGGGGCATGGGCCTGGAGCCGCAGTTTACTCGCTAGTGTAATCGCCAGGCAGCATGTTGGTGGATTCTAATGCGTTAACTATTTATCAAGATAACTAATTGATTTAAAAGTATTAAAAGGGAGCACGGTATGGCAGATCAGTCTACCTACAACTACAAGGTGGTCCGGCAGTTTTCGATTATGACGATTGTCTGGGGCATCGTTGGCATGCTGGTTGGTGTCATCATTGCCGCCCAGCTCGCGTGGCCGGCACTGAACTTCGACATCGCCTGGCTGACGTTCGGGCGATTGCGGCCCCTGCACACCAATGCCGTGATTTTTGCCTTTGGTGGCTCGGCATTATTTGCCACATCCTATTACGTGGTGCAGCGCACCTGTAATGCGCGTCTGTTCTCTGACAAGCTGGCTGCGTTTACCTTCTGGGGCTGGCAGCTGATTATTGTTCTGGCCGCGGTGTCCCTGCCGCTGGGTTACACGCAGGGCAAGGAATATGCAGAACTGATCTGGCCAATCGATGTCCTGATTACGCTGGTCTGGGTTTCCTATGCGCTGGTATTCTTCGGCACCATTCTGAAGCGCCGTGTGCCGCATATCTATGTGGCCAACTGGTTCTATGG
>CAJQNP010000121.1 GCA_905479705.1 uncultured Gammaproteobacteria bacterium | reverse complement strand
GCTGCTGCTGTTTGGCCTGGTGGTATCCATCGTGCTGACCTGGCTGGCGCTGTTTGTCAGTCCCGAGGTGCAGGGCATCAGTCAGCGGCTGACGCTGATGGCCGAGGAGCAGGCAGACCTGACGCTGCTCGGCGCGGGTCGCTTTAACGAGATCCAGAATGGCCAGGTAACCTTCTATGCCGAGAAGCTCTCCGATGACAGGCAGCGCATGGAGAACCTGTTTATTGTGCTAAGGACACGCGATAAAGATAGCGGCAAACTGCCGCAGGTGCTGACGGCGAAATCAGCCTACCGCAAGCATGATGATGCCAGTGGCGACAATTTCCTGGTGCTGGTTGACGGTTACCGTTACGAGGGCAAGCCCGGGACGGCCAATTACCGCATTGCGAAGTTCACTGAATACGGTGTTCGTATCGAGTTGCCCGACAGCGGGCAGATAGTCGACAAGCGCGAGAGTACCCCGACAGCTACACTGCTCGAATCATCAGACCCCAAGGATGTCGCCGAGCTGCAATGGCGCATGATGATGCCGGTGTCCGTCATGGTGTTACTGGTGCTGGCTGTGCCACTGAGCCGGTCATCGCCGCGCCATGGCCGTTACGGCAAGCTGGTGGTGGCGGTCCTCATGTTTGTTATCTACTACAACCTGATGGGCGTGGCCGAGGTGTGGGTGCAGGAGGGTGTCACGCCGCCGTCCATCGGCATGTGGTGGGTCGCGGTGCTGCCGCTGTTGATTACCGCAATGCTGCTCTGGAATGGCCGCCTGCCGGGCTGGCTGGGGCGGGGTCGATGAAGATTATTGATCGCTACGTTGCCAGCGTGGTTATTGCCGGTACCCTGACCGCGTTGCTGGTGGTGATCGGGCTGGATACCTTCTTCAGTCTCATCGGGCAGATTGACGATGTCGGCGAGGGCGGCTACACGCTGTTAAAGATGCTCGCGACGGTCGCGCTCACCATACCGCACAGCATGTACGAGTTGTTCCCGGTAGCCGCACTGCTTGGCAGTCTGACCGGCATGGGCCTGCTGGCAACCAACAGCGAACTGATCGCGATGCGCGCCAGCGGCATGTCCATCTGGCGCATTGTCTATTCCGTTATGAAGGCCGGCATCATCATGCTGTGTGTTGTCGTTATCCTCGGTGAGTTTGTAGCGCCGGTGGCGGAACGCTATGCACAGGAAATCCGCACATCGGCAAAAGATACACAAGTCACCTTCATGGGTGGCCGCGGCGTGTGGGTGCGTACCGACAACCTGTTTATCAATGCGAAAAAGGTCATCTCCGGAAACTCGCTCGGGGATGTCACCGTCTACGAATTTGATGACGACAAGCGACTGATGCGCGCTACCCGCGCCGTGCATGCGCGTTACCGCAAGGGACAGTGGGTCATGCGGAATGTCAGCCAGACCGATTTCGAGGGTGATACAGCGCGCGTTACACAGGCTGAAAGACTGGCACGGGACTCGCTGCTGACGCCGGAGCTTCTGGGTATCGTGGTGCTCGAGCCGGAGAATATGTCGGCCCGGGATATCAACCAGTTCATGGGGTATCTCGAAGACAACGGGCTGAATACCCAGCAATACCAGTATGCGTTGTTAAGTCGATTTGTTACGCCCCTGTCGGCACTGGTGATGCTGTTTATCTCGGTGCCCTTCGTGTTTGGCGGGCTGCGCTCGGTCAGTGCGGGGCAGCGGGTCTTTGTCGGTATCCTTGTGGGTTTCGGGTTTTACATCGTCAGCCAGATCGCCGGGCAGATGGGCCGTGTCTACGAGCTCAATCCGCTACTGGCAACGCTGACGCCCAGTCTGATTTTCCTGCTGATCGGTATTCGCGCGGTGCGCCGCCTGTAAGGCGGGGCAGGGTGTAAAGATTCAGGGGGGTTACGGCCTGGGTAGACGCACAATCGTGGATTCCGAGACGCGGTCGTGAACCGCCAGCCCGTCCTTGTCGACCAGCATCCAGAGCAATCCCAGTCCGCCGATCGCCAGTGACGGAATCGCCACCATGAAGCGCAGCAATGCCTGCCAGATGGTAATCGCGCGGCCGTCGAAGCGCTGCAGACGCAATCGCCAGGCGCGCATACCCAGTGTCTGCCCGCCGTGCAACCAGAACCACGCATAAAAAGAAAAGCAGATCAGAAACAAAAAGGTGCGAAAAAAGGGATTGTGGTAGCTCAGCGTCCCCCCGGTCACCATCAGGGCCAGCGCGGTGGCAATCAGCAGTGCGGACAGCAGCAACAGGCTGTCATAAAACATGGCCAGCAAGCGTACCAGCAACCCCGCGGGCTTGAGAGTGGCTGTATCGCTGGTTGTCTGCATGGGTGACTCAGGCAGTAATTCAGAAAAGGAATGGTGCTCCCTAGGGGATTCGAACCCCTGTTACCGGCGTGAGAGGCCAGTGTCCTAACCACTAGACGAAGGGAGCACATGACCAGTACATGCGCTGGGAAGCGGTGGTATTATACGCCCTGTCTTTTCATCCACAAGCAGCAAACGTGAGCGATACAGGACGCAACGAAACCCGCGGCACAGTCACCCATATCCCCCGGTCAGAACATTCGATATCGCGGGTCAATATCAGTCCTAACGCACTGAAGGTGTTATACCGCTTGAAAGATGCCGGCTACCAGGCTCACCTGGTGGGCGGTGGCGTGCGTGACCTGTTGCTCGGCCGCGAGCCCAAGGATTTCGACGTGGCCACGGATGCCCACCCGGAAGAGGTGCGCAGCCTGTTCAGGAATTGCCGCCTGATCGGCCGCCGTTTCCGGCTCGCCCATGTCATGTTTGGCCGCGAGATCATCGAGGTCGCCACTTTTCGGGCGCTGCAGCAGGGCGGCGACCAGGGTGCCGACCAGCATGTCGACGATGAAGGCCGTATCGTGCGCGATAATGTCTTCGGAGACATCGAGGGCGATGCCTTTCGCCGCGATTTTTCCGTCAATGCCCTGTATTACAATATTGCCGATTTCTCGATCATGGATTACACCGGCGGCATGGCGGACATCGAAAAGGGTGTGCTGCGGCTGATCGGTGACCCGGATACCCGTTTCCGTGAAGACCCGGTACGCATGCTGCGGGCGGTACGCTTCGCCACCAAGCTGGGTTTTCGCATCGAGGCGGAGACCGAACGGCCCATCAAGGCGCTGGCGCCGCTGCTCGGCGATATACCCCCGGCGCGCTTGTTCGACGAGATGCTCAAGCTGTTCCTCGGCGGCAGCGCACTGGACAACTTCGAGATGCTGCGCCATTACAACCTGTTTGAGCAGCTGTTCCCGCTCACAGAGCGCGCCCTCGGCCATGAAGAGAATCATTTCCCGCTGATGCTGATTGCCCGGGGGATGGCGAACACCGACAAGCGTATTGAAGAGGACAAGCCGGTCACGCCGGCCTTTCTGTTTGCGTTGTTCCTGTGGCAACCGGTGCGTGAGCGTGCCGCGCAACTGGAGGCGGAGGGCCAGCACCCCGCACAGGCGATGCAGCATGCCGGTTCGCAGATGATCGCGGAGCAGGCGGCGGTGCTGGCCACACCGCGACGATTTTCGCTGCCCATGCGCGACATCTGGATGTTACAGTTGCGCCTCGAGAACAAGGGCGGTCGCCGCAGTGTGCGTGCCTTGAGTCATCCACGCTTCCGTGCCGCCTATGATTTCCTGTTACTGCGTGCAGCGGCAGGCGAAGTACCACAGGACCTGGCTGACTGGTGGACGGAGTTCCAGGAAACCCATGCAGATCAAATCGCACAGCCGGCCAGCCGGCCGCGGCCACGCAAGCGCCGGCGGAATCGCTCGCGCCGTAAACCAGAGGGACAGACGGGATGACAGTCCGCGCATATATAGGTATCGGCAGTAACCTCCATGACCCGGTCAAGCAGGTGCTGGAGGCCGTTGAGGAACTGGAGATGATCCCGGATACCATCCTGGTGCAACGTTCCAGCCTGTACAGCGGCAACCCCATGGGGCCGGTCGACCAGCCTGATTATGTCAATGCCGTTGTCTCGCTTGATACGCTGCTGTCACCCGAGGATCTGCATCAGGCGCTGATCGGTATCGAGGACATGCAGGGGCGCGATCGCGGCGCTGAAAAATGGGGACCGCGAATTATCGATCTTGACCTGTTGATGTACGGCAGCAATGCAATCAGCACGGCGACCCTGACGGTGCCCCACCCGGGCATGCATGAACGTGATTTCGTGATGATCCCGCTGGAGGAGATCGCCGGAAACCTCAAGATCCCGGGGAAGGGATTTATCTACTCGCTGATCAACAAGTGCGAGACACACTCACTGAAGAAGCTGATAACCGGTTGATGGAAAGAGAACGTCCCGGCTATATCGTTATTGAGGGTCCCATCGGTGTTGGCAAGACCAGTCTTGCACGACGCCTCGCAGACAGTTTTGAATCCGACCTCATCCTGGAGGGAGCCGACGAGAATCCGTTCCTGGAACGCTTCTACCAGGACCCGCGCTCGGGTGCCTTGCCTGCACAGCTGTTCTTCCTGTTTCAGCGCGCCCGCCAGATCGAGTCGATGCGCCAGGCCGATATGTTCGCGCCGGTGCGGGTTGCCGATTTCCTGATCGAAAAGGATCGCCTGTTTGCCGAGCTCACGCTGGATGCCGAAGAACTGAAGTTGTATGAGCAGGTCTACGAGCATGTCACCATGGATGCGCCGGTACCGGGGCTGGTGATCTACCTGCAGGCGCCGGAAGATATCCTGCTGAAGCGAATCGCGCGTCGCGGTATCAGGTATGAAAGAAAGATCGACGCCGAGTACCTGCGTAACCTGTCCGAGGCCTATTCGCGCATGTTCCTCAACTACGATGCGGCACCGTTGCTGATCGTGAATGCGGCGCACATCAATCTGGTGGATAACGACAAGGATTACGCGGCCTTGCTCGAACAGATTCATGAAACCAGGACCGGTCGGCATTATTTTAATCCGATGTCTGCCGGTTTCTAAACGGCCCGGGCGTGATGGCGGCTGATACTGGATCCTCCCCGACAAGCCTGGCGACCCTGCGTGACATGAAGCAGCGGGGCGACAAGATTGCCTGCCTGACCTGCTACGACGCGTCCTTTGCAGAGGTGCTGCAGACGGCGGGTGTCGAGCTGTTCATTATCGGTGACTCGCTCGGTATGGTGGTGATGGGCTACGACTCCACGGTACCGGTCAGCATGGACAACATGGTCCACCATGCCGCCAGTGTGGCGCGTGCCGGACACCGTGCCTACCGTGTCGTTGACCTGCCTTACCTGAGTTATGAATCGGCAACCCAGGCGTACGACAATGCGCGGCGCCTGGTGGACGAGGGTGGCGCGGACATGGTCAAGCTGGAAGGCGGGGTCGCCAGGGCCCACCTTGTCGAGCATCTCGTCAACCTGGGTATCCCGGTATGCGGACACATTGGCCTGCTGCCGCAATCGGTGGAGCAGTTTGGCGGTTACCGGGTACAGGGCCGGGATGCGGCCGGAGCGGCGGCCATTACGGAAGATGCGCTGGCCCTGCAGGCGGCCGGTGCCGGTATGCTGGTCATGGAATGCATACCGGCTGCCCTGGCGAAGTCCATTACGGAGACGCTGGATATCCCGACCATCGGCATCGGCGCCGGCGCCGATTGCGACGGCCAGGTACTGGTGCTGTATGACATCCTCGGGATAGCCGCGCAAAAACAGCCGCGCTTTGTGAAAGACTTTCTTGCCGGCAGCGGATCGATCGACGCCGCGGTGCGTGCCTACGTTGCAGCGGTCAAGGACGGCAGCTACCCGGCGGCCGAACACGTTTACTGATTCAATGCTGAGCGTGATGACAGTTGCAGAACTGCGCGAGTGTGTACGTCGCTGGCGTGCGCAATCGAACAGTATTGCGCTTGTCCCGACCATGGGTAACCTGCACGCCGGGCATATACAGCTGGTCCGGCATGCGCGTGCCATTGCAGACCGTGTTGTCGTCAGCGTCTTTGTTAACCCCATGCAGTTTGGCAAGAACGAGGATTACGCA
Organism: uncultured Gammaproteobacteria bacterium; assembly: GCA_905479705.1. Lineage (GTDB taxonomy): Bacteria > Pseudomonadota > Gammaproteobacteria > UBA9214 > UBA9214 > UBA9214. Next base: position 1,500 of record CAJQNP010000121.1, on the reverse strand, counting down.
CGTTACCCGGTTACCCACGAACGTGACCGTTCGGCCCTGGTGGAGGCCGATGCCGACCTGCTGTTTATGCCGGCGGTCGACGAGGTCTACCGCGAGGGTGTTGAACAGGTCACGCAGGTCGTGGTGCCCGGTATAAACAGCATCCTGGAAGGCGAGTTCAGGCCGGCGCATTTTGACGGTGTCACGACGGTCGTCGCCAAGCTGTTCAACATGGTGCAAGCGGATGTCGCCGTGTTTGGTGAAAAGGATTTCCAGCAGTTGCTGATCATCCGCCGCATGGTGGAGGATCTGGATATGCCGGTCGCGATCGAGGCGGTCGCGACGGTCAGGGAGCACGATGGCCTGGCGATGAGTTCACGCAATAGCTACCTGTCTGCCGGGGAGCGGGCGCTTGCGCCGCAGCTTTACCAGACCCTGCTGGATGTGCGTGACCTGATCCTGCAGGGCGACCATGACCTGGCCGGTATCGAGCAGGCTGGGATGATGCAGCTGCGCGAGGCCGGCTTCGAGCCGCAATATGTCAGTATTCGCTGCAGTGCCGATCTGTCCATCCCGGCGAGCCGCCATGACCGCCTGGTGGTGCTGGCGGCTGCCATGCTGGGTAGCACCCACCTGATTGACAATATCACTGTTTCAACGGGTTAGGCCGGTTATCTCAGGTTGATGCTATGTGGAAATCTTGCAGTCCGCTGCCGGAATCCGCATAATTACGCCACCTTGAATCGACGGGAAAAGGTCCCGCCCGGCTTATGCAAATCACCCTGTTAAAATCCAAGCTTCACCATGCCAATGTGACGCATTCCGAGCTCGAGTACGAGGGTTCCTGCGCCATCGATGGCCGCCTGCTGGAGGCCGCAAATATTCACGAATATGAGCAGATCCAGATCTATAACCTGAATAACGGCGAGCGTTTCACGACCTATGCCATCCGTGCGGAAGACAACTCCGGGGTCATCTCGGTCAATGGTGCCGCAGCCCACAAGGCCAACCCGGGCGACCGCATCATCATTTGTACCTATGCGGTGCTGTCGCAACAGGAAGCAGCTGCCTACAAACCGACGTTGATCTACCTGGACGAAGACAACCGCATCAAGGACACGCGCAACGCGATCCCTGTTCAGGTCGCCTGATCGAATTCCATACTTGTTGATTGTCTTGCAGGGTCGAATATATTCGACCAGCGTGTTTCATCGCGGCCGGTTGTTTCAAGCCGACCCCGGCCGAATGAATTCGGCCCTACACGGTATCCATTCCACTCTATGAGTGGGTGTAGGGTCGAATTCATTCGACCAACAGCGTGTCACCAGGGCAGGTTGTATTGCGCAGTCGCCGGCCGGATGCATCCGGCCCTGCACGGTGTTCAATCCACTCTATGAGTGGGTGTAGGGTCGAATTCATTCGACCAACAGCGTACCACCAGGGCAGGTTGTATTGCGCAGTCGCCGGCCGAATGCATCCGGCCCTGCAGGGTGATCTGGCTACCCTGGCCGAGAGGACGAA
>CAJQNP010000120.1 GCA_905479705.1 uncultured Gammaproteobacteria bacterium | reverse complement strand
GAAGTAACAGCCAGTTTGAAGGAGACCAGTTAATGAATATTCGTCCATTGCACGATCGCGTGATTCTGAAACGCATGGAAGAAGAAACCACCTCTGCAGGTGGTATTGTAATCCCGGATTCTGCCGCAGAAAAGCCAAGTCGTGGTGAAATTGTTGCAGCAGGTACCGGCAAGCGTCTTGATAGTGGGGAACTTATCCCTCTTGACGTCAAGGTTGGCGACACCGTGCTGTTCGGCAAGTACTCCGGTACCGAGGTCAAGGTAAACGGTGATGACCTGCTGGTGATGCGCGAAGAAGACATTATGGGCGTGATCGAGGCCTGAGCCGTCGACAACCCGAGCGAACTGTAATTAATCGAATCATACGAGAGGATTTGTCATGACGGCAAAAGATGTGAAATTTGGAGATGACGCCCGTGCCCGCATGGTGGCCGGTGTCAATGTACTGGCCAACGCGGTCAAGGTGACCCTGGGCCCGAAGGGACGCAACGTGGTGCTGGACAAGGCCTTCGGTGCGCCGACGATTACCAAGGACGGCGTGTCCGTTGCCAAGGAAATCGAACTGGAAGACACGTTTGAGAACATGGGTGCCCAGATGGTGAAGGAAGTGGCCTCCCAGACCTCGGATGTGGCCGGTGACGGTACCACGACTGCCACGGTGCTGGCCCAGGCCATGGTCCGTGAGGGCATGAAGGCCGTTGCCGCCGGTATGAACCCGATGGACCTGAAGCGCGGCATCAAGAAGGCCGTGACCCAGGTGGTCGACAACCTGCAGGAGCTGTCTTCACCCTGTGCCGACAACAAGGCCATTGCCCAGGTGGGCACCATCTCCGCCAATTCCGACGAGTCTGTCGGTGGCATTATCGCCGATGCGATGGAGAAGGTCGGCAAGGAAGGCGTCATTACCGTCGAGGAAGGCTCCTCGCTGGAGAACGAACTGGACGTCGTCGAAGGTATGCAGTTCGACCGCGGTTACCTGTCACCGTACTTCGTCAACAACCAGGACAACATGTCCGCCGAGCTCGAGGATCCCTTTATCCTGATCCACGACAAGAAGGTCGGCAACATCCGCGACCTGCTGCCGGTACTCGAGGGCGTCGCCAAGGCCGGCAAGCCGCTGCTGATTATCGCCGAGGACGTGGAAGGTGAGGCGCTGGCTACCCTCGTTGTGAACAGCATCCGTGGCATCGTCAAGGTCTGCGCCGTCAAGGCACCGGGCTTCGGTGACCGCCGCAAGGCCATGCTGCAGGATCTCGCCATCCTCACCGGTGGCCAGGTGATTTCCGAGGAAGTCGGTCTGTCCCTGGAGAAGGCCAGTCTGGATGACATGGGTACTGCCAAGCGTGTTGTGATTACCAAGGAAAACACTACGGTAATCGACGGTGCCGGCCGCAAGGAAGACATCGAGGCTCGTGTACAGCAGGTCCGTGCACAGGTCGAGGATTCCAGCTCTGACTACGACAAGGAGAAGCTGCAGGAACGTATGGCCAAGCTGGCCGGCGGTGTTGCCGTGATCAAGGTCGGTGCTGCCACGGAAGTGGAAATGAAAGAGAAGAAGGCCCGCGTTGAGGATGCCCTGCATTCAACCCGCGCCGCCGTTGAAGAAGGTGTGGTTCCCGGGGGTGGTGTCGCGCTGATTCGTGCCATGTCCTCAATCAAGGACCTTGAAGGTGCCAACCATGACCAGGCCATGGGTATCCAGATCGCACTGCGTGCCATGGAAGAACCGCTGCGCCAGATCTGCGAGAACGCCGGTGAGGAATCCTCGGTTATCCTGAATCAGGTGGCCAGTAACAGCGGTAACTACGGTTACAACGCCGCTAGCGGTGAATACGGTGACATGATCGAGATGGGTATTCTTGACCCCACCAAGGTCACCCGTTTTGCACTGCAGAATGCGGCCTCTGTGGCCGGCCTGATCATCACCACGGAAGCCATGGTCGGTGATGCCCCGGTTGAGGGTGGTGCTGCCGGTGGTGGTGCCCCGGATATGGGTGGCATGGGCGGTATGGGGCATGGGCGGCATGATGTAAGCCGGCCTTACCCTGTAGTACAAAAAAGCCCCGCTGATCGCAGCGGGGCTTTTTTTATGTGCGGTGTGATCGCGCCTGGCCGCTCCCGGCTTCCTGCCTCTCGCGGCACTTGCACATCCCTGTACATCGCAAGGCGCTTGTATGGTCGTAGGTCGGGTTAGCGAAGCGTAACCCGACAGCCCGCGTCGGGTCCCTGTCGGATTACGGTGCAATGCACCTAATCCGAACTACACGGATACAGGCGCGAATCAGCTCTCGAACAGACGCCGCAGCCCGTCCTCAAATCCCACGACCGGTTGCCAGCCAAGGTGTTCGCGTGCCGCACTGATATCGGCACGGGAATGCTTGATGTCGCCCTCACGGCCGGGTTTGTATCCGGGTTCGAACAGTGCGCCCTTGATATTACAGATCGTCTTCAGCAGGTCGTTGATCGACAGCGTGCCGTTGGTGGCGACATTGAAGGCCTTGCCGGCCGCGGTTGCTGAGGTCGAGGCGAGGATGTTTGCCTCCACCACATCCGAGACATACACAAAGTCCCGGGTCTGCTCGCCGTCGCCGTAGATGGTGGGCTGTTTACCCTGGTTGATGTAATCGGTGAAGATCGAGATGACCCCGGAGTAGGGCGATGACGGGTCCTGGCGCGGGCCGAACACGTTGAAATAACGCAGCGAGACCGTCTCCAGGCCGTACAGGTGTGTGTACATCTGGCAGGCCTGTTCGGAGGCGAGCTTGTCCACGGCATATGGTGACAGCGGTCTGACCGGCATGCCCTCCTGCTTGGGCAGTTCCGGAAGATCGCCATACACAGCAGCCGAGCAGGCGAACATGACGCGCTGCACGCCGGCATGACGCGCGGCCTCGAGGATATTCAGCGTGCCACGGTAGTTGACGCGCTCACTGGCCAGCGGGTTGCCTACTGTCTCCGGCACCGAGGCGATCGCGGCCTCGTGGAACACCATGTCGATATCCTGCATGGCTGGCTTCACCGTATCGTAATCACCGACATCGCCCTCGATCACCTCGACATGGTCTGATGCCGGGATGTTCTCGTGTTTGCCCGTGGAGAAATTATCGAGGATGCGGACTTGATGGCCCTCGGCGAGTAAGCGATCGCAGATGTGCGAGCCGATAAACCCGGCGCCGCCGGTAACCAGATAACGCATGTATGGTCTTCCTGTGTGGTTGTTGGTTTGTTCGTACTATACAGCAGCTGTGTGCATGGCTGTATGCGAGAGCGGATGTAACGAGGCTATTGCCGAAATAGCGAGCGGCTCCGTGGTATTGTTTAACATGTTGTTCGCGCCTGCAAGGCGCTCCTACCCACTAGCCAATACCTGCAGGAACGCATCGCAGGCGCGATTTGGTTCACCCCCCCCGCACTAGCTAACACCTGTAGGAACGCAACGCATGCGCGATTTGGTTCACCCCTCCCCCCGCACTAGCTAACACCTGTAGGAGCGCCTTGCAGGCGCGATTTGGTTCAACCTCTGTCGCGGACGCGATCCGCTCCTACAGGGTCAAAATTTACTACGCTGCTATCGACTGGTGTA
>CAJQNP010000119.1 GCA_905479705.1 uncultured Gammaproteobacteria bacterium | reverse complement strand
TCAATGCGCCGCTGCAGTCAGCCCTGCTGAAGGGACGCGCCAACTACCTGTGCTGGCATCGCATGGGCATCGCGGCGACAGATGGCAAGCAGTTATCCGGTAGGCAGCTGCATGAACTGGAACAGGTCCGTGCCTGGTCTGCCCGCACGCATAGCGGTGATGTCGCAGAACTCGGCGAGGTGCCCGAGGATTCCGCTGTCTGGCCGCGCGTGACCTCAACAGTCGAGAACTGCCTGGGCCAGGAGTGTGAATATTTCCAGGACTGTTTTGTCGTCAAGGCACGGCGGCAGGCACAGGATGCCGACATCGTGGTGATCAATCATCACCTGCTGTTCGCGGACATGGTGTTAAAGGAAGAGGGCTTTGGCGAGCTGCTGCCCGGGGCGGATGCCTTCATTATCGATGAGGCCCACCAGTTGCCCGAGGTTGCCTCGGTGTTTTTCGGGGTCTCGCTCAGCAGCCACCAGTTGCGGGACCTGGTCCGCGACACCCGCCTTGAACAGCTGCGCGAGGCCGGTGACATGCAGGACTTGCCGGATGCGGCGGATAAACTGGAGTCGATCATCCACCAGTTGCGGCTGGCGCTCGGCCAGACTGACCGGCGTGCGGCATGGTCAGAGGTGGCGGGTGACGTGGCATTGCAATCGGCCCTGCAGCAACTGGCCGAGTGCCTGCAGCAGCTGCTTGACTGGCTGAAGATCGCTGCCGAGCGCGGCAAGGGGCTGGAGAGCTGCCGCGCACGCGCCGCGCTACTTTCCGAACGCCTGACGCTGTTGATGAATTCAGCATCGAGTGAATATATCCACTGGTTCGAAACGTTTCGAACCTCGTTTCGTTTGAACCTGACGCCGCTGAACGTTGCACCGGTGTTTCGCAGTTGCATGGAGGCCCTGCCAAGTGCCTGGGTGTTTACCTCGGCAACCCTCGCGGTCGGTGACAGTTTTGAACACTTTGCCGGGCAACTGGGGCTTGATGATGCCCGCCGGTTAAAGCTGGATAGCCCGTTTGATTACCAGCGCAACGCGCTGTTGTATCTGCCTGAAAACATGCCCGCGCCCAACGAGCGTCACTATGTCGATGCCGTGGTCTCCTGCACGCGCGATGTGCTGGCAGCAAGCGCCGGACGCGCGTTCGTTTTATTTACCAGTCACTCGGCGTTGCAGTCGGCCGCGGCACAGCTTGCCGACACGCTGGATTACCCGTTGCTGGTACAGGGCACTGCGCCACGGCGCGAGTTGCTGGAGCGCTTCAGGGAGCTGGGCAATGCCGTGCTGCTGGGAACCGGCAGTTTCTGGGAAGGTGTGGATGTGCGCGGTGCTGCGCTCTCCTGTGTCATCATTGACAAGTTGCCGTTCAGTTCACCGGGTGATCCCATTTTGCAGGCGCGCATAGAGGCGTTGCGCGAGCAGGGTATCAATCCCTTCATGGCCTACCAGCTGCCGCATGCCGTCATCAGTCTGAAGCAGGGCGTTGGCCGCTTGATTCGCGACCACAGTGACCGCGGGGTGCTGGTGTTATGTGACCCGCGCCTGCGCGGCAAGGCCTATGGCCGCATCTTCCTGAAGAGCCTGCCGAACATGCCGAGTACACGCAACGTCGATGATGTGCATGAATTCTTCGCGGCGAACGACGCAACGCGCGTTGAGCCTGTTACCTGATCGCAGGTCTTGACCGTGCCAACAAGGATCCTTGCCATCGAGACCGCCACGCAGGCTTGTTCTGCCGCACTGTCAATCGACGGTGAGCTGCTGGAACGTTATGCACTGGCGCCGCGTCAGCACGCGACGCTGATGCTGCCGATGATCGAGTCGTTGTTGCTGGAGGCCGGCCTGTCGGTGGAGCAGCTGGATGCGGTTGCCTTCGGGCGTGGACCCGGTTCATTTACCGGGGTACGTATTGCTGCCGGGATCGTGCAGGGCATTGCCTATGCAGCCGGGCTAGCGGTTGTCCCGGTCTCCACGCTGGCGGCGCTCGCCCTGGGTGGCATGCGCGAGGCGAACATGACGCAGGTGATTGCGGCCATGGATGCGCGCAAGTCCGAGGTGTACCTCGGCAGTTATATCAACGCGGGTAATAATGTCCTGGTTCTGCAGGGCGAAGAACGGGTCTGTGCGCCGGACGCGGCGCCCTTGCCTGGCGAGGGTGAGTGGCTGGGGGTTGGTGGTGGCTGGGATGCCTATGGCGAGGCCATGCTGCAACTGGCGGGTGAGCGGGTGATCCGCCTGATACCGGACCTGGAACCGCGGGCAGCCGATATCGCCCGGCTTGGCCTGCAGGCCTATGAAAACGGTGTCCGTGTCACGGCGGCAGAGGCCATCCCGGTGTACCTGCGTAACGACGTGGCGGTTCCGAAGCAATCCCTGAAGTGATCCCTGAGGTGATCAAAGTGCACCGCTCTCTTGCAACAGGCGGTGGAGTGCAACGGCGATCTGACCGTAGCCGTCTGCATTGGGATGGATCTGGTCGGACTTCAGCGAGTTGTCGGATTCAACCTCGGCGATAATGTCGCCCTCGTAGACGAGGTCATAGTGTTCGGCAATCTCGGCATAGAACGTTGCCGGCCTGAGAAACATCAGA
>CAJQNP010000118.1 GCA_905479705.1 uncultured Gammaproteobacteria bacterium | reverse complement strand
ACAAGGCGCTCCTACCGCGGTGGTAACTTTCCATGGTAATTATTCAAAAGCGGACCGTATCCGTGACAAAACGAAACCAAGGGCATCACTGATTGGTCCCGGTGCTTAATGGTGGCGTAGGAGCGCCTTGCAGGCGCGAAGGTTTTTGGTCGTTGTCGTGATGCGTTAAGCCGGCTTGCAGCGGTGCAACCCCCGCGCATCACGCACCCTGCAACGTCTGCGCGAAATAGTTCTTCAGGAAACTGTCAAACGATTGGTCGTCGGCATCCTCGATGGCACGTTGTTTCTGCAGAGATTCGCTGACCGTTGCCTCGAAGGCCTCGAACTGGGCCGGGTCGTGTCCGAGCTCCAGGAAATAGCGCTGGTGTTGCCGCGACATGCGCTGGGCAAAGTGAAAGTAACCCTCGTCGTGTTCGCGCATGCCGTCCAGTACCTGTGCGGACAGGGTCTTGCCGGGGTCGGCCACGGCGTCCTGCTGTGCCTGCAGTGCCTGTTGATAGGGTGTGCCATCCTCGCCACGATCAAGCACCTCGGCAAAGGCCTGCATGGCCGCGCACAATTCACCGGCCCATTGCTGCAGCGAGACTGATTCACCGTGGCGCTGCAGCTGCAGCCCGGGTTCGCGCCCGCGGTAGGCAACGGCATCGAGGTTGTAGTCGATCTCGATACGTTCCAGGCTGCTGATCCTCGGGCTGTCCTGGAGCTGGCAGAACGCCATGAAGGTCTCGATGAAGCGACACTGCCGGTCGCTGATGCCGCGCGGGTCGAAGACGTTGATATCCATCGAGCGTAATTCAACGTAGCGCACGCCACGGCGTTGCAGGGCCAGTGTCGGTTTCTCGCTATCCACGGGAACCTGTTTCGGCCGCACCGAGCTGTAATACTCGTTTTCGATCTGCAGCATGTTGGCATTCAGCTGGCGGTAAATGCCATCGACCTTCACCCCGATCTCGGCAAAGCGCGGCGAGGGTGTCTCGATGGCGCAGGTCAGGCTGCTGACATAGTCCGGGAGGCTGTCGTAATTCGCCTTGAAGCCGACCTCGTTTTCCAGGCTGTTCTGGTAACCGATGTCACACATGCGCAGCGAGGTGGCATACGGGCTGTAATAGGTGTTGTCGCTGAATTCCTGCAGGGTGGTTGTCTTGCCGGACAGAAATGACTTGCACACGGCCGGTGAAGTGCCGAACAGGTAGGGGATCAGCCAGCCAAAACGCTGCAGGTTGCGTATCAGCGCGAAGTATTGCCCGGACATGTAATCCTGCTGCGGGCGCCGGTCACCCTCGAGCTGCTGGCGGGCAGACCAGAACGCATCGGCAAAGGAATAATTGTAGTGCACGCCGGCGATGACTTGCATGACCCGGCCGTAGCGGTAGCCGAGGCCGCGGCGGTAGACCGTCTTCATCAGGCCGATGTTCGAGGTGCCATAGCGGGCGACAGGAATGCTCTCGCCGCCGGCCACCACGCAGGGCATGCTGGATGACCAGAGCAGTTCACCGTCCAGTTTCATGTAGACGAAATGCTGCAGGTCGCGCAGGTAATCCAGGGCAGCGCCGGCCGATTCCAGCGGGGGTGTTATGAATTCCAGCAGGGCCTCTGAGTAGTCGGTGGTGATCGAGGGATGGGTCAGCGCAGAGCCCAGCACGGCCGGGTGCGGTGTCTGGGCAATGCTGCCGTCGGCACCGACACGCAGGCTTTCTTTCTCGATTCCGGTCAGTCCGCCCTTCAGTATGTTGTGGTCGTGGTCGCCGACGAGCGCGGTAAGTCTTTGTTTTGCTTTTGAATACAACAGGGCGTCCTGCGTGCTGGTGGTTGTCGGGTGGGGATGATACTGTGTTGCGACCCCCGCGGGGGTATAACTTTATAAGCTATTGTATTAAATTATAAAAAATTATACCTAATCTAACCTGCGCAAATCACCCGGAATGCCTGCAAAACAGCACAAGATTAATATCGATAGCATCAAGGTCTCCTGCGGTGATTGCAGCCTGACTGACCTGTGCCTGCCGCATGGCATGAATGGCCAGGACATGGATAAACTCGACAAGATCGTCAGGCGGCACCAGCCCTACCAGCCCGGCCAGCATGTGTATCGCGCCGGGGATCCGAGCCGTTCCCTGTTTGCCGTTCGCTCGGGTGCACTGAAGTCATACTGCACGACGCAGGACGGTGACGAGCAGGTCCTGGGTTTTACACTTCCGGGCGAAATCGTCGGCCTCGACGGCATGAGCGACGGCGCCTACGCGAGTAGCTCGATTACGCTGGAAACGGCAAGTATCTGCGAGATGCCCTATGAGGCCCTGGAAGATCTGTGTCAATCCCTGCCGGGACTGAACCGCCAGATGATGCGGGTGGTCAGCAAGGAAATCACCACGGACCAGGGGATGTTGTTATTGCTGGGCAAGCGCACGGCGGAAGAACGTCTGGCTGCGTTTTTACTCAGTCTCTCGTCGCGCTACGAATCACGCGGGCTATCCAGGCAGACCTTCAACCTGCCGATGTCGCGTCAGGATATTGGCAACTACCTCGGGCTGGCCATCGAGACCGTCAGTCGCCTGTTTGCCTCGTTCCAGAAACACGGCCTGTTATCCGTCAATCGCCGCGAGATCATTATCCTTGATATGCAACGCCTGAATTCCATGGTCGAGGGTTGTGCGGGCAGCAGCAAGCTCTAGCCGTTTTCCCGTTGTTCGCGCCTGCAAGGCGCTACCCCGATAGAATGTTCTTGCGTTAACTATTTACTGTGCCCGGTAATGATGTAGGAGCGCAGCGCATGCGCGACCGGGGTATCCCTTCGTCGCGGACGAATCTCGCAGCGCTGCAGCAGAAACGCATGCCACAAGAAAATCGCCTGCCTGTCTAGATAACCCGGGAATAACGCGTGTTGTCGCCACTGCCGCGCAGGTAGCGGTCAAACACCATGCAGATGTTGCGTACCAGTAACCGGCCGGCCGGCAGCACACGCAATCCTTCGTCATCCATCTCCAGCAGCCCGTCGGCCTGCAATGTCTTCAGATCTTCCAGCTCCTGCTGGAAGTGGGTATCGAAGTGGAAGTGCCATCTGCGCTCCAGCGCCTTGATATCAAGCCTGAAATCACACATCAGGCGGTTGATTACATCGCGCCGCAACAGGTCGTCGGGTTCAAGCTCGATGCCCCGCTTCAGTGGCAGCTCGTCGGCATCCAGCATGGCATAGTAGCTTTCCAGGTCGCTTGCGTTCTGGCTGTAGTTGTCACAGACATGTCCGATAGCCGACATGCCCATGCTGACAAGGTCACAGTCGACGTGTGTTGAGTAACCCTGGAAATTGCGTTGCAGGGAGCCCTGTTGTTGTGCAACGGCGAGTTCATCATCCGGCAGTGCGAAGTGGTCCATGCCAATGTAGACGTAGCCGCTGCCGGTGAGATGCTCGATCGTGTGCTGCAGCAGTGACAGCTTTTCATCCGCCGAGGGCAGGGTGGCCGCATCGATACGCCGCTGGGGTTTGAAGCGTTCCGGCAGGTGTGCATAGTTGTAGACCGCGATGCGGTCCGGCCGCATATCGATGATGGTTTCCAGGGTCTGCTCGAAACTGGCAACCGTCTGGTGGGGCAGGCCGTACATCAGGTCCATGTTCACGGACTTGAA
>CAJQNP010000117.1 GCA_905479705.1 uncultured Gammaproteobacteria bacterium | reverse complement strand
TGGTCAGCACTGGACTCACTGCCCGCCTACCACGCCGCCAACCTGGATGTCGCGGCCGGCCGATACCCGGGACTGAAGCTGGCCGGCTGGGACCACGGCAATGGCCTGACGATCGGCCGTGGCAGCAATGTTTCCACCCAGAGCCTGGCCGGCGAACACACCTTCGTGGGCAAGCGATCAAGGGTGCGCGCCACGGCGCGCCTGGACGGCACCAGCGTTATCAGCGACAACTGCTTCATCGACAACGCGGCCAGCATCAAGGACAGCGTCATCCTGGCGGGTACCTACGTCGGCGAAAACATCGAGATCCGCAACGCGATCGTCAACGGCAACCAGGTGATTCGCGTTGATTCCGGTGCGAACTACCGTGTTGCCGATCGCTTCCTGCTGACCCAGATGCAGCGCCAGCAGAGTTCGCTGGCCTTGCAGCTGTTCAATCGCACGGCAGGCTTGCTGCTGCTGGTGCTGTCTCTGCCACTGTGGCCGGTTGCCGCCGCGGCCGCCCTGCTGAATGCGCCGAAGGCACCGCTGCAATGGCTGCGCCTGCGCAGCAACAAGTATGGCAGCGATGAACACCAGGAACCGGTACGCGCCGGGTTCAGCAGTGCTGAATGGGTGGTGAGCGCACCGGTGTTGCGGCGCCTGCCGCTGTTGCTGGCCGTCATCAGCGGTCACATCAACCTGGTCGGCGCCCGGCCTCGCCCGGTCACGGACGGGCCACCCGGCAGCGACCCGTGGGAGCATATAGCCGGTGATGCCCAGGTCGGCCTGATCGGCCCGGTGCAACTGGACCTGCCAGACGAGGCCCCTGCCGAGGAAGGCCTGCTCAACGAGATCTACTACGCCCGCTACCGGTCGCTGCCGTCCGACCTCGGCTACCTGCTGAAGGGCGCACGCGCCATGTTCTCGGGCCGTGCCTGGACCGCGCCCCGCCAGGTCGGCAATCACTGAAACACAACACACCCATATCAGGAGCCATACATGTCACGTTATTTGATCACCGGAGGTCTGGGGCTCATCGGTACCGAGCTCGCCAGGACACTGGTTGCAGCAGGCCACCAGGTCAGGATCATCGACAACCTCTCGAGCGGACAGCAAAACACTGTCAGCAATGACTGCGAGATCATCATCGGCAACGTCAACGACAGCACCCTGGTTGGCGAGGCCATGGCGGGGGTCGACGGTTGCTTCCATCTCGCCACCTCCAACGAATCCTCCGGCCAGGACAACGACGACCTTAACTGCAACAACCTGCAGGGTATGATCAACGTGCTGTCGGCAGCCAGGGCAGCCAGCACGAGATCAGCGCTACCGGTCGTCTATGCCTCCTCCTCCATCACCTACGGCGACAATGCCCACACCAGCCTCGGCGAGGATCTCACGGCACGGCCATTGACCAGCGCCGCTGCAGACAAGGTCGGCATTGAACTGCGCGCCCGCGTTGCCATGTTGGCACACGGCATCCCGACCACGGGCCTGCGTCTGTTCAGTGTCTACGGCGAGACCCCGCATGCCGCCATCCCGGACAAGGGTGTCATTGCCACCTTCATGGAACGCATCCAGAATGACCAGGCCATTACCATCTACGGGGACGGCGAACAGACACGCGACTTTGTCTTTCTAGCGGACGTGGTGAATTTCTTCACCGCTGCAATGACAGTCACGCCACACCAGCCGGCACTCTACAACGTCTGCACCGGCCGGCAGACCAGCCTGCAACAACTGGCGCACCTGCTGTTCAGCCTGCTTGGCAAGCCGGTCGAGATTCGCTATGCCGCCGCACGCAAGGGTGACATCCGTTCCTCGGTCGGCAACCCCGGGCTGGCCATACGCCATCTTGGCATACGCGCACGAACCACACTGGCCGGCGGCCTGAAACTGATACTGGCCGGCCAGTCGGCCGGCACAACGTCCAGCAAGCGCACTGCAACGCCAGGCACGGGGAATCTGCACAGCATGCTCAAACCCTCGACCGTGACCCCGTGATGGCACAACCTGAACACGCAGGCGGCATGAAGGTCCTGGTCGTCGACGACGCCCTCGACATCAAGATCTATCTCGGTGAGCTGCTGAAAAAGTGGGGCTTCGAGGTGGTGTTTGCCAACGACGGACTCGAGGCCTTTGAACGCCTCGAGAAAGACAACATCAAGCTGGTCATCAGTGACTGGGTCATGCCGCACATGAGCGGCGTCGAGCTGTGCCGTCGTGTCCGCTCGGCACCCCTGCCCCATTATGTCTACATCATCCTGCTGACCGGCCGCAACGCCGACAACGACCTGCTGGAAGGCATGGAGGCCGGGGCGGACGACTTCCTCACCAAGCCTTTCAATGCCGAAGAACTGCATGCACGTATCAAGGCGGCGCAGCGCGTGCTGCGCCTCGAGAGCACCCTCGAACAACGCAACCGCGCCCTGACGCATGCCAACCAGGAACTGCAGAAAAGCCACGACATCATTCGGCGCGACCTGGAGGCCGCAGCCGTCATGCAGCGCAGCATGCTGCCGGAATCCGAGTGCGCACAGGGTCTCAACCTGCAATCGCTGTTCTGCCCGGCCGCGGTGGTGGCAGGCGACATCTTCAGCTACCTGAAGCTCGATGACTGTCACCTGGCCTTCTATCACATCGACGTCGCCGGACACGGCGTGCGTTCCGCCATGCTGTCGTTCACCCTGAGCAAGGTGCTTTCAGCCAGCGTTGAAGAAGGCAGTCCGGTCAAGCAACCCAACCCGGACCACCCGGGCAGCGACCTGATCACGACACCCGCTGCAGTCGTGGCTGAACTCAACCGCCGCTTTCAGGACAAGGACGAGGCCATCCCCTACTTCACCATGATCTATGGCGTGGTCAACACCGCGACCGGCCATGTGCAGATGTGCCAGGCCGGCCACCCGAATCCGTTCCGCATCTCGCCCGATGGCCGCGTCGAAAGCCTCGGCAGCGGCGGCTTCCCGGTCGGACTGCTGGCAAACGCAGAGTACGAGAACATTGATTTCAAGCTGCACCCGGGAGACCGCCTGTTCTGTTATTCCGATGGCATCAGCGAGTGCATGAACCCGGAGGACCAGCCATTCAGCACAGAGCGCCTCGCCGACCACCTGCTGCAGTCCTGCCTGCAGCCGTTGCCGGAGATGCTGGTCAGCCTGCGAGACTCCCTGCAGGACTGGCGGCACGGCGCACCCTTCGACGATGACGTGTCACTGATCGCCATTGAATTTGACCACGCGCACGCGGCGTAAAGGCGCGCCACGCTGAATGCCTGGAGAGGACAACACCATGACAATCTATCCCGTAATACTCTGCGGCGGTTCCGGTTCGCGGCTGTGGCCGCTGTCACGCGAGCACTACCCCAAGCCACTGCTGCCGCTGACCTCCGGGCAAACGCTGCTGCAGGAGACGGCCATGCGGCTCGACGGCTCGCCGGCGGTTGGCGAGACCGTCTGCGTCTGCAATGAGGAACACCGCTTCCTGGTGGCCGAGCAGGTCTCGAAACTTGGCAGCAAGCTGGATACCATCATCCTGGAACCCGAGGGCCGCAACACGGCGCCGGCGCTGACCCTTGCGGCGCTGTACCTTGCCAGCCACGATCCCGACGCCCTGCTGCTGGCAATGCCGGCCGATCATGTCATCAGCGACCGTGCCGGCTTTCTCGAGGCCGTTGAGCGCGGTCGCCCGCAAGCAGAAGACGGTGAACTGATCACCTTCGGCGTCACCGCGGACGCAGCAGAGACCGGCTACGGTTACATCAGGCGTGGCGCAGCACTGGATGCAGACAACACCTGGCGGGTATCGGCCTTTGTAGAAAAACCGGACCAGGCGACTGCGGAACGCTACCTTGCCAGCGGCGAGTACCACTGGAACAGCGGCATCTTCCTGCTACGCGCCGCGCGCTGGCTGGAGGAGATCGGCTCACGCCAGCCGGCCATCCTGGCAGCCTGCAAGGCGGCCATGCAGCAGGGTACAAAGGATAGCGACTTCTTCCGCGTACAGCGTGAGGCCTTCCTTGCCTGTCCGGCAAATTCCATCGACTATGCTGTCATGGAACACACCGAGCGTGCCGTGGTGGTCCCGTTCAGCGCCGGCTGGTCGGATGTCGGCGCCTGGTCGTCGCTGTGGCAGGTGTGTCCCCGCGATGCCGCTGGCAATGTGCTGCGCGGCGACGTGATTGCCGAGGATACCGAGAACAGCCTGCTGCTGGCGCAGAGCCGCTGCCTTGCCACGGTCGGTGTCAGCGATCTCGTCGTGGTGGAGACCGCCGATGCCGTGCTGGTTGCACACAGGGACAAGGCCCAGGACGTCAAGGCCATCGTCAATCACCTGAAAGAGCGCGGTCGTGATGAATACAAGGTACACCGCCAGGTATACCGGCCGTGGGGTTCCTACGAAGGCATCGACAACGGCCCCCGTTTCCAGGTGAAGCGCCTGTCGGTCAAGCCCGGCGCCCAGCTGTCATTGCAGATGCACCACCACCGTGCCGAGCACTGGGTGGTCGTGAAGGGTACGGCACGGGTGACGTGCGCTGACCAGACCTTTGACCTGCACGAGAATGAATCGACCTACATCCCCATCGGCGAGACCCACCGCCTCGAGAATCCCGGCAACATTCCGCTCGAGGTCATCGAGATCCAGTCCGGCAGCTACCTGGGCGAGGATGACATCGTGCGCTTCGAGGACGTCTACGACCGGGTCCAGGTCGCATCCTGAGTCACCGGGGACAAACCGGCCTCGTGTTATCCAGCGGCATCGACAGCCTGCATCGCATGGTCTATCGCATGGCCTTCCCCGTGTGGCAGTTCTACCTGCGGCAGTTCCAGGCCCGCACCCAGGGGGCGCAGGTCGCGCTGTGGAACGATGACCGCTTGCTGCTGGTCAGGAATTCCTATCGACACACCTACACCTTTCCGGGTGGCTATATCCGCAACGACGAGAACACCGCGACCGCCGCCAGCCGCGAACTTTACGAGGAAACAGGCATCTCGGTGACAACCGGGCAACTGCGGTTCTCATTTGCATGCTCATACCGCAACGGAAAACACGAGGGACACGATGATATTTACGAGTGTCACCTGGCAGACAGACCGGCCGTGCATATCGACAACCGCGAAGTCGTCGAGGCACTCTTCGTCACCACTGCCGTGGCCATGACCTTGCCCCTGGAGAGACATGTCCGACATTACCTGGAACCCGCCGGGAAGAGGACCTGAATCGACACCCCGGCAGGGTACGCGGGGTTCGTGGCTTTAACTGTAGATTGCAACTTACCGGCAGTGACAGCAGTTGTGTTTAGCAGCCCCTTGCGTAACCCTGCAGGACCGAACCCGGCAAAATTCCAGCGCCCTACCCCACAACCAGTCGGACTCACCTGCAATTATCCAAATAAAAAGGGGCGCAAGG
>CAJQNP010000116.1 GCA_905479705.1 uncultured Gammaproteobacteria bacterium | reverse complement strand
AACCGGGTTGCCAGCTGGGCTGTCAGTTCCAGAAGAATATCGGGGTCTTCCTTGGCGAGGGCGCGAAACCGGGAATAACTGATTTCGGCAACCTCGCATTCAATGCGGGTGCGGATCCATGCGCTGCGGTTGGGGCTTTCACCAAACAGGCCCATTTCTCCAAAAAACCCGCCGGCATTGATGTATGCGAGGACAATTTCATGACCGTCTTCATCCTCGATCAGTACGCTGACGGAGCCGCTGATAATGTAGTACAGCACATCCGGTTGGTCGCCCGCGTAGATGATGACGCTTTTATTCGGGTACTTGCGACGGTGGCATTTTTCAAGGAACCGCTCAATACAGGGATTCGGGGTGCCCCGTGCTGGCGCGCTATCTGCTTCAAATGTCAGTGGAAGTGCTTGCATAGTCACTGTATCGGATAGTCCGCTAATAGCTTTAGGGGTGCTGGCGCACCGCGATCAGGGGCGCTGAACTGTGATAGGATTCACGTTTTTTCAAGGTCGGAAAAATCAAATGAAAGCGCGCATCAAATGGGTTGAGTCAATGTCATTTGTTGGCGAGTCCGGCAGCGGGCATTCCGTCGTCATGGATGGTGCGCCGGAGTCCGGTGGCCGGGATCTCGGTGTGCGTCCGATGGAGATGTTGCTGCTGGGGATGGGCGGCTGTACCGCTTTTGATGTGGTCCTGATTCTCAAGAAGGCGCGCCAGAAAATTACAGACTGCGTGGTCACGCTCGAGGCCAGCCGTGCCGACAGCGAACCAAAGGTGTTTACTGCTATCCACGTGCATTTTACGGTGACCGGCCAGCAGCTGGCTGAGAAACAGGTTGCCCGCGCCGTGGAGTTGTCAGCAGATAAATACTGTTCGGCCTCCATCATGCTGGGCAAGACCGCGACCATCACGCATGACTATGAGATTGTCGAGGCGGACGGCGGGAAACACTAGTGCAGAGGCCATTAAATTCACTGGGCATGCGTCACGTGGCGTTGAACGTCTCGGACGTTGCCGCCAGCGAACGCTTCTATGTTGACCTGCTGGGTATGCGGGTTGAGTGGCGCCCGGACGAAGATAACGTCTACCTGACTTCCGGTCATGACAACCTGGCGCTGCATCGAGTTGTGAAACCAGCTGGACCCGATGACGTACAGCGGCTCGACCATGTCGGCTTCTTTATTGCCACAGCGCAACAGGTCGATGACTGGTATGGCTTTCTTGTGGCTAATGATGTTGCCATCGTGGCGGAACCCCGTACACACAGGGATGGTGCGCGCAGTTTTTACTGCCGCGATCCTGAAGGTGTCGTGGTGCAGATTATCTACCATCCACCCATCGTTGCCGGTATTCATTCCTGACCAGTCTGGTTGTTTGCCGGGTTCCTGATGAGAAAGCTCAAGCTGCAGGGGTTTAACAACCTGACCAAGACCCTCAGCTTTAATATTTACGATATTGCCTATGCGCAGTCGGCAGCCCATCGCAAGGAATACATTGAGTACATTGATGAGGCCTATAATGCCGATCGTCTAACCGACATCCTCAATGATGTCGCCGATATCATCGGGGCGAATATTCTTAACACGGCACGACAGAACTACGATCCGCAGGGTGCCAGTGTCACCATGATGATCTCGGAAGAGCCCGTGGCCTCGGAGGCAATCTCCAATGCCCAGTCACCGGGACCGCTGCCGGAGGCCGTGGTGTCCCACCTCGACAAGAGTCATATCACGGTGCACACCTACCCGGAAAGTCATCCGGACCACGGCATCAGTACCTTTCGTGTTGATATCGATGTGTCGACCTGCGGGCGTGTCTCGCCGTTAAAGGCCCTGAATTATCTGATCCACAGATTTGAGTCCGATATCGTCATCCTTGATTACCGGGTGCGCGGATTTACCCGCGATGTTCACGGCAAGAAGCATTTTATTGATCACCGCATTGATTCGATTCAGGACTTCCTGTCACGCGATACGCGCGAGCAGTACCAGATGATTGACGTCAACCTGTACCAGGAAAATATCCTTCACACCAAGATGATGCTGAAAGAGATTGATCTTGATGAATACCTGTTCGGTGTGGGCAAGGAGGCCTATTCAGACGCCGAGCAGCGCAAGATCAGTACGCAGGTAAAGAAAGAAATGCTGGAAATGTTCTACGGCAGGAACATCTCGCGCCGCGCGCGCCAGTAATCCCGGCTAGACCCGGGATGCGGTCGTGGTCATGACTCGCGATGCGAGTGTCATCAGCTTCTTGACCGGGTCCGGCAGGTCACCTCCACCCGCATGCAGTGCACTGGCCTGATGCTGGGCCTCATCGGTTTTCATTGTTTCCAGTATGGCGTGAGATTTCCCGTCGCCTTCCGGTAGTCGTTGCAGATGTCCTTCCAGGTGTTTAACGACCTGATGTTCAGTCTCGGCAAGGAAACCCAGGCTCCACTTGTCACCCATCAGGCCGGATGCGGCACCGATGGCCAGGGATCCTGTATACCAGAGGGGGTTCAGCAAGCTGGTGTGGCCACCCAGTTCCTCGATGCGTTGCCGGCACCAGGTGAGGTGATCGTTCTCCTCGAGGGCCGCCTGTGTCATCTGCTCGCGGGTTTCGTTCTTTCGGGCCGTCAGTGCCTGCCCCTGGTAGAGCGCCTGCGCGCACACTTCACCGGCATGATTCACGCGCATCAGGCTGATGCTTTTTGCCTTCTCTGTACTGGAAAGGTCCGATTCGGTCAGCGGTGATGCCGGATTGCCCCGGCCCGAGCCGACGGGTTCACCAAAGACGGTACGTAATGCCTGATCGGCATGCGCGATCGCACGATCGAACAGGGTCTGTCTGCGTTCTGTCATTCGTTTAAGATAGCATGAACACCCCTGGACGTCCTTAAAGGAGCGAGCTGCACATGTCCCACTTCAAGCACCATGTGTTCTTCTGCACGAATCTGCGCGAGGATGGCAGCGAGTGCTGTCAGCGCTTTGACGCACTGGCGATGCGTAACTACACCAAACAGCGCTGCAAGACGCTCGGTTTGACGGGGGAGGGGAAGGTGCGCATCAATACCGCGGGATGTCTGGATCGCTGTGCCGAGGGTCCCGTCATGGTCGTTTACCCCGAGGCCGTCTGGTACAGCTATGTCGACCAGGAGGATATCGACGAGATCATCGACGAGCATCTAACGCACGGCCGGGTCGTGGAGCGTCTCAGGATATAGGTTCTTATCGCATTGAATTACATGATAATTATGTAACTTTCCCGGTTATTCGGGCGGTATATCTCATCTGGGCCAGCCGCAGGGCTTGACAACCAGGACAGTATATTAGAAAATGCTAACACGCTGATTGACCTGCCCCCCTATTTGGTCGGTCAGCGCTCCTCCACCTCCCCCCAAGGAGGTTTTTAAAGCGCGGCCACCTAGGTTCGCGCTTTTTTTTTTGCCTGGATTTCGGGTGCAGGGCGTCTGTGAGCAGTGAAACCTTGTAAGTTACGGGCGACTTTTGTAACATCCCCGCTCTTTGATTTTGCAAGATCCGGGCAATTACTGATGAAAACATTTTCCGCAAAAGCACATGAAGTGAACCGCGACTGGTATGTCGTTGATGCCGAAGGCAAAACGCTGGGCAGGCTGGCCTCGGAAGTCGCTCGCCGACTGCGCGGAAAGCACAAACCTATATATACGCCCCATGTGGACACCGGCGACTACATTATCGTGGTGAATGCTGACAAGGTGCATGTCACCGGTCGCAAGGCAACGGACAAGATGTATTACCACCACACCGGTTTTATCGGTAGCCTCAAGTCTGCGAATTTTGAAACCATGCAGAAAAAGGCGCCGGGCAAGGTCATTGAACTGGCCGTGAAGGGTATGTTGCCGAAGAATCCGCTGGGTCGCGCCATGTTCCGCAAGCTGAAGGTGTACGGTGGCCCTGATCACCAGCATGCCGCGCAGCAGCCCAAGCCACTGAATATCTAACACACACAACGATTAATTCGAACAAGCTGACGCGATTGTTGCATCAGCTACAGGAAGCACAGTATGAGTGATACCTATTACAGTACCGGACGCCGCAAGACATCAACTGCCCGGGTTTTTCTGCGCAAGGGCAAGGGCGACATCATTGTTAACAAGCGCCCGCTTGATACCTACTTCGGTCGCGAGACGGCCCGCATGATCGTGCGCCAGCCACTGGAGACTTCAGACACGCTGGGGAATTTCGATATCACGGTGACTGTCCGCGGTGGTGGTATGAGCGGCCAGGCCGGCGCCATTCGCCACGGTATTACCCGTGCCCTGATCGAGTATGACAACGAGCTGCGCCCGGTATTGCGCCGCGCCGGTTTCGTTACCCGTGACGCACGTAAGGTCGAGCGCAAGAAGGTGGGTCTGCACAAGGCACGTCGCGCACCGCAATTCTCGAAACGTTAAGCCGCTTTTGGCGGATCGTCTAACGGCAGGACAGTGGACTCTGACTCCACTAATCTAGGTTCGAATCCTAGTCCGCCAGCCATAAATGAAACCCGCCATCAGGCGGGTTTTGTTTATGCGGACTGGGATGAGAACCTCGGGTTCGACTAACGAGCGTAGCGAGTTAGAACGTCGCCGATGCGGCGACGGCCCGCAGGGTGAGCGCGTAGCGCGAATAATCCTAGTCCGCCAGCCATAAATGAAACCCGCCGTCAGGCGGGTTTTGTTTGTGTGTTTGCACATGGTGGCTATTGTCGTAGGAGCGCCTTGCAGGCGCGAACATCTCTGTTAAAACAATTC
>CAJQNP010000115.1 GCA_905479705.1 uncultured Gammaproteobacteria bacterium | reverse complement strand
CCTGCTGGCGACACTCTCCTACGGCGGGCTGCAAACCGTCTTGACGCAGCAGTCGATGACCGAGGAATTTGCCAATGAGCTGGGTGAGTTGCAGAAACTGTATCTGGTTATGCAGCGCGATATCGAGCAGGTCATGCTACGCCCCATCCGCGACGAGTACGGTGACGAACAACCGCCGCTGGTTGGTGGAGAGACCCTGCAGCTGACACGCGCGGGCTGGCGAAACCCGACCGGTCGCCCGCGCAGCAATCTGCAGCGTGTTGCCTATGCCTTCGAGGAGGAGCAGCTGGTGCGTTACACCTGGTCGGTGCTGGACCGGGCACAGGACAGCGAGGCGCTGGTACAACCACTCTCCGAGGCCATAGAAGAATTGCGCCTGCGTTACCTGGGTGCGAACAATGAATGGACCGAACAGTGGCCGAATGTTCAGGACGGCGTTGATCCGGGTATCGTGGCGCAAGCACTGCCGAAAGTGGTCGAGGTCACGGTGGAGCACAACAGTTACGGGCCCATTGTATGGCTGTTTCAGTTGCCAGAGTCACAGGTGGTCGCCACCGACTTGCCATCTTTGGAGCCGCCCGAGACGTCACCTGAAACATCACCTGGAGAATCGCCCGAGGCCACGCCTGGTGCAACGCCGGATATACCCGCAGAGGATTCGGACGAAGAATGAGAGCGGGGCCTGACACAATGGGCAAGTCGCAAACCCGGGCAACCAGGCAGCGCGGTGTGGCGCTGGTCACGGCGCTGCTTGTTGTGAGCCTGGCCACGGTGGCTGCGGTGGCGATGGCCACGCGTTTCCAGATCGACCTGCGCAGGACCGGTAACCTGTTGAACGGGGAGCAGGCCTATGCCTATGCACTGTCCGCCGAGAGCTGGGCTAATGTGGTCCTGAGAGAAGATCTGCGTGAAAGTAAGCATGATTCACTCGATGAGGGCTGGTCCACTGCGCTACCGCCGATCCCGGTCGAGGGCGGATTTGTAAACGGTCGTGTCGAGGATCTGCAGGGTCGTTTCAATGTAAACAACGTGGTGAAAGTCGGCGGTAGCGTCAACAAGCTACAGCTGGAGTACTACAAGCGCCTGCTGGATCTGCTGGGACTGGAGCCGGAACTGGCGCCGGCGTTGCTGGACTGGCTTGATGGGGACATTAATGCCACCTTCCCGGACGGTGCCGAGGACGATGAATATCTGCGTGCGGATATTCCCTACCGGGCCGGCAACCGGCCACTGGTTGATGTATCCGAGCTGCGCCTGGTGAAGGGCTACACACCCGAGGTCATACTGGCGCTGGAACCCCACGTGACCGTGTTGCCGGTGCCCACGCCGATCAATATCAACACGGCAACGCCGATTGTCTTGCAGGCGCTGCATGCAGAGCTGGACGAGAGCGACATCGAGCAGTTGATTGCCACGCGGGATGAAACCGCGTTTACCGATTTGAAGGAGTTTCTGGCCCATGATGCACTCGCCGGGCTCGAGATCGCCGTCGCAACCGACATCAAGACTGAATGGTTCAGCGTGTTGACCGATGTCAGTGTCGGGCGTGGCCGGGCGCGGCTGGAGAGCATCCTGTTTCGCAAGACGGGCAGGCCGCAGATTGTCTCCCGTACGCGCACCGCGAAACGCATTCCTGATGATGAAAACGAGGACGAAGAATAAAAAGAAGATTGTCATTCCCGCGCAGGCGGGACAAAAGCGCGTAGCACGTTGAATGCCCGAAGGGCGACCCGCAGGGTGAGCGAAGCGAATAATCCAGCAGTCGGTAGCACCAGTGGCAGATTCCCTGGATTCCCATCTGCGCGGGAAGGATAGTTTTACGGGAATGACAGCGCCAGTGGCAGATTCCCTGGATTCCCGCCTGCACGGGAATGACAGTTTTTCGCTGGCGACGGATGATTAATATTCAGGGTCTGCCTGCATTTTCAGCGACTTTTCAGGTAGGATATCGGCATCTTCTTACCAGGGCGTGAGTATGCGTAACACACTGTTACTCAGGAGGGATCCTGACAATCCGGTTGCCTGGCGCTGGCTCAGGCTGGACCAGGAAGGTCAGCCCCAGGGGGACATCCATGCCGGGACGCTGACCGATGCTGCCGGTGTGTCTGCCGGTCTACGGGTCGTGGTGCTGGTCTCCGGTGCCGATGCCCTGCTCACCCGTGTCAGTATCCCCGGTAGTAGTAGCCGACAGAAACTGTTGCGCGCAGTGCCGTATGCACTTGAAGAGCAGGTCTCCGAGGATGTCGAGGACCTGCACTTTGCGGTCGGCGTGGCCATGGAGGAGGGCGCCTGGCCTGTGGCAGTCATCAGCAGGCATGTCATTCAGGACCTCACCGAGGACGCGCTGGAGGCCGGCCTTGATATCCAGCAGGTCATTCCCGAGGTGCTGGCCCTGCCTTATCGTGGCAATGAAACCAGTGTGCTGGTCGAGAACGATGTTGCACTGGTCCGCACGGACCAGTCCGCGGGCTTTGCCGTCGATAGCGACAACCTGGGCATGCTGCTGGCAGCACGTATGACCGATGAAGAGGATTCGCTGCCGCCATTGCACCTGTTTGTTCCTGAAGACAGCCTGCAACCGGATACCGCCGAGTACGTTGGCGAGACCCGTGTCGAGCCCTTTGCCGGTGATCCGCTGTACGTGTTTGCGCAGGGTCTGGATGGGCGGGCAATCAATCTGTTGCAGGGAGACTTCAGTCGTTCCAGTGACTGGGCCGCGTTACTGCGCCCGTGGCGTGCAACGGCTGCCTTGCTGGTGGCCGGGATAATCCTCAGTAATATCGTCATGGGAATCGACTACTTCCGTCTGCAGAGCGAGAGTGAGCAGTTGCGTACGCAAATCGAACAGACCTTCAAGACCGCGATGCCGGAAACGCGGCGTATCGTTAACCCGCGCATTCAAATGCAGCAACAGCTCGACAAGCTGCAACGCAAGTCCGGTACCGGCGGCGGCTTTCTCAGTCTGCTGGGTCAGTCGGGTGATGTGCTGAGGGGTATGCAGGGTGTACAGGTCGATGGTGCCTCCTTTCGTGCAGGGCGACTGGATGTCGATCTGAAGGTCAGTAACCTGCAACTGCTGGACCAGTTGAAACAGGAACTCATGAAATCCGGCCGGCTCACGGTTGAGATTCAGTCAGCCACCACCGGTGCAGACCAGCGTGTGCAAAGCCGTCTGCGCATCGCGGGAGTGGGGACATGAAGGCCTGGCTGGAAAACCTCGATCCGCGTGAGCGCATGATGGTGGTGGCGGGTGGCGCCTTGTTTGTGCTGTTCCTGCTCTACATTATGGTCTGGTCACCCCTTCACTCGGGCTACGATTCGATGCAGGAAACGGTTGAGGAACAACGTGCCACTGCGCTGTGGATGCAGCAGAGTGCACAGACATTAAAGGGCCTGAAAGGCAGCGCTGGCAGTGCGGCACAGGGACTGGGCGGGCGTTCGCTGCTGTCGGTTGCAGACAGCACGGCGCGCGCGGGCGGACTGGGCCCTGCCTTGAAGCGCGTCGAACCGGAAGGCAGTGACAGTGTACGTGTCTGGCTGGAAGGTGCGCCCTTCGACGTACTGGTGAAATGGCTGGGAACACTCAGTACCATCCACGGCGTCAATGCCGAAACGGTCACCATGGAACGCAGCGATGCCACAGGACGGGTGAATGCACGCCTGACGTTGCAGGCCTCGATCTAGTGAAACGCATCGTCCGGCTTGCCGCGCTGGGCGTTGCTGCCTATGTGCTGATATTGATCGTCACCTTTCCGGCAACACGCATCAGTGCTTCGCTGGAGGACCGGGTCGCCGACCTGGCTATGAATGGCGTATCCGGCTCATTTTTTTCCGGGCAGGCCGTACAGGTCGTTTACCAGGGCCTGGACCTGGGAACGATACACTGGCAATTCCGTCCATGGTTGTTACTGCTAGGGCGTCTTGAATACCGGGTAGAACTGGACAACCCGGCCAATTCAGGCCATCTGAATGCAGGCAAGACCCTGACCGGGCGGACCTATCTGGACGATGTGGATATCGAGGTGTTGCCGGACCGGTTGGTGAATAACTACTCCCTGGTAACGTTTAACAGCAGCGGCACCATGCAGCTGCTGTTTGATACGTTTAGTCCCGGTGATGATTATTCAGGCGAGGTGGCCGGCCGGGTGATCTGGCGGGATGCCGTGATTCTCGAACCCGTGAGTCTGGTGCTGGGCCAGCTGGAGATGGATGTCAGTACTCGCGATGGACAGCTCGTTGGCCAATTCGAG
Source organism: uncultured Gammaproteobacteria bacterium (assembly GCA_905479705.1). Taxonomy (GTDB): domain Bacteria; phylum Pseudomonadota; class Gammaproteobacteria; order UBA9214; family UBA9214; genus UBA9214. The sequence continues at coordinate 1,997 of CAJQNP010000115.1, read as the reverse complement.
GATAGTGGCGACCTCGGTGTAAGCGGTGAGGTGGCCTTGTCCCCGGTCAATGAGTACCGGGTCGACCTGTTACTGCGCCCGGGGGCTGCGATCGATGCGGACACCCTGGGCTTGCTCGAGCAATATTCACAGGCAAACGGTGACTACCGTATTGACCTGTCCGGTCAATTCTAGGCGGCCTGTACAGGCCGTACGAATTTGCATGGCGCTATGGATGCCCTGAAGCTTTCGATACCCGAGCAGCATGACTTTACCGACCCGACGGTAGAGCGTGACGTTGACCGCCTGCATGACTGGCTGACCAATCTGCCGTTGATGGACGTGGTGGAAACGGTGCGCCTGGTGCATGGTGCGCTGGACTCGCTGAACGAGCAGAAGCTCGCTACAGAGCAGCGCTTTCAGCACCTCGAGGTATACCGCGCAACCGCACGCCGCCTGTTTGTTACCGTTGATCCACTGCACCTGCGCCAGCTGGCATTGACGAAGGCGCAGCGAGAGGAGGCGATCGGTGGCGTGGAGCAACTGTTTCTCAGTATCGCCGGTGGCTACAAGCTGATCGTGGTGCAACTTCACCAGGCTAACAGCACTGCACCGGGTCCGTTGTTCGGGCAGGCAATCAACCGTGCACTGGAACAGCTGACCTATTCGCTGCTCGACAGCTACCGGTTTTATCGCGCGGTACAGCCACAACTGATTGCCGAATCACATGAACTCTACCGGCTCGCCCGCCATTACGGGTTGCTGTCTGTCTGTGTTGACGAGGGTGACGAGCAGACGCCTGCAACCAGTATTGCCATGCACTACCATGCCAGCATGCTGCTTTCCCTGACCGATCCCTTCCGGCTTGCCGAGGGTGAAGTCAGCCTGTTGTTTGATGTGCTGATGCAGCATGCCCCGGCCTGTCGCGTGATCCCCGGAAACAGCTGGAGTGGTCGCGGCGAGGGCCTGTTCCTGGTCGAGCTGGGCAGCGATAAACTGCCGGTCCCCTGTAATACCCTGCAGCCACCGGTGACGATGAAAGACCCTTACTTGCTGGACGCAACGGTGGCGCTGGCCGCTGTGCGGGGACGGCTGGCGAAGACGCCTGCGAAGGTGCGCATGCAGAGTCCCGAGGCGATGGTGCTGCGGCGCCTGCTGCCGGAAACCCAGGATGGCGAGAGGCGCCGGGAACAGCGCAGTACAGACAGCCGCTGGACCCGGCTGTTACCGGGTGTGACGGGAATACACCAGTACCTGTCGAGCGTTGCCAAACAGGAGCCGGGAGGTCTCGCCGGTGACGGCATCCTGCCGAACGACCTGGTCAGCTGTCGTGTGCTGGATTCCAGCGAAAGCGGCATGAAGCTGGCGTGGGAGGGCCGTGCTGCAGGCGATGCGCGGGTCGGAGACCTGCTGGGTATTATTGACGAACAGGGGAGTCGCCAGTCGCTGGTGCTGGCCATGATTCGCTCCATTCGCGTGTTTCGGGAAGGCGGGATGGAGGCCGGCGTGCAACTCATGCCGGGCGGGCTGGGCGCGGTCACCTGTCATGTTACCGATGAACCCGAGAAGGGAGGTATGCGTGCGCTGTTTATGCCTGCCAGCGAGGATGAGCAGTTCAGCGCGACCCTGGTCGCGGGAAAGGGCCTGTATGAAGAGGGCATGCGCCTGTTGATTGATGTCGGTGGACGTGAGGTCAGGGCACGGGCGGGTCGTCTGGTACTGGATAGTCCCGTATTCGACCGCTTCGAATTTTCGGCGGAGTGATTCTGGGTAAGCGGTTTTTACTCTTTCACAGTATGCTGATTGCATAGCGTTGTAGGGTCGAATTCATTCGACCGCCGGTCTTGAATCGTAGCTGGTCGCACTGATACAGGCTGTTGGCCGAATGAATTCGGCCCTACAAGGTGCAGCCATTCGTCAGGTCAGGGGTAGGCGATCCTGGATTCGGGACAAGGCCGAATGAATTCGACCCTACAATTCTTTCATCCGAGAGAATATATTTGTTCAAAATGGTTCGC
>CAJQNP010000114.1 GCA_905479705.1 uncultured Gammaproteobacteria bacterium | reverse complement strand
GACTCAAAACCAGTCATCCTCGTGTTCCAGCAGCAGGCCGGCTTTCTGCTTGCTGATGCCGTTGATTAGCGCCATCTCCGGGTACAGGTCATCAGGGGCCTCGAGTATGCCGGTGAGTCGCTGGTGAAAACCGTCCCGGTTCAGCTGCTGGCGGTCGAGAAACTCCGCGTGCATCAGGTCGACAAGCAGCAGCTTGTTATCATTGATCTCCGCGGCACGCTCGAAGTGTTGCTCGGCCCTGGCAAAGTCACCACCGAGCATGGGCGCCCGGCCACCGTAGAACACGCCGAAGAACAGGTGGGTTGCACCGTGGAAGTAGCTGTCATCCAGTTCCAGTACCCGTTGCATCATGACCTCGACATTTCCCAGGCCGGCAAAGCCGGCGACCTTGTCGCGGTTCATGTCTATCCATTTTCCCTGGCAGGAGGCGGTCCAGAAGATCGCGGGTACATCCTTCTTGTCAGCACTGGCAAGGGCCGCGCGGATGTCGTCCGGTGAAGAGATCTCCGGGTCGAAATCAAAGCCACGCAGCGGCAGGGTCTGGCGCGCGTACTCAAAACAGCGACGGTACAGGGCGCCGGCACGGTCCGTGTCCTCCGACTCGATGAAGCCGTAGCTGTAACCGTAGAATCCCTGGGCAGCAAACAGCAGGAGCTCGATGTTGCCCGGGTCTTCCAGCAACATGCCTTCGATCAGTTTCAGGTTGGCAGGCATGGCCGTCCGTGCGAGTTCCAGATCGGTCTCGCTGTTCATGGCGATCACGCCACTGTCGAGGATGGTTTGTGAGCCGCGAACCACCATCTGCCCGGTGGAACAGCCGGCGAGCAACAGCAGGGAAACAATCAGGCCGGTGGCGCGAGCCAGCGGGGCGGGCAGGAGGGTATTTCGTTGTATATCCATTGTTATTATTCCTTGTATGCGTGCGGGAATAGTGTTTGGATCAGGTTAGCAGCTGCTTGAGTATCTCCTCGTATATAGCACTGAGTGTATCAAGTTCCGCAACATTTACACATTCATTTATTTGGTGAATTGTAGCATTTACCGGCCCCAGTTCGAGGACCTGTGCGCCGGTGGGTGCGATGAAGCGGCCATCCGATGTGCCACCGCTGGTGGATAACTCGGTGTCAATGCCGGCGACTGCCTGTATCGCTGTGCGGGCTGCATCGACCAGATCGCCCGCCGCTGTCAGAAACGGCTTGCCGGACAGTTTCCAGGTGAGGGTGTAGTCCAGTCCGTGACGCGTCAGGATGTCCTCGACGCGCGACTTGATGGACTCGGCCGTTGACTCGGTAGAGAAGCGCAGGTTGAAAAGAATATCCAGCACACCGGGAATGACATTCTCGGTACCGCTGCCGGCCCGGATATTGGAGATCTGCAAGGTGGTGGGCGGGAAGAACTCGTTACCCTGGTCCCACTCCACACTGGACAGCTCGGCCAGTGCCGGTGCAGCCTTGTGAATCGGATTGTCTGCGAGATGCGGGTAGGCGACGTGGCCCTGCTGACCACGAATCTCGAGGATGCCGTTGAGTGAGCCGCGGCGTCCATTCTTGATGGTGTCGCCGGTGTGTGTCTTGCTGGAGGGTTCGCCGACCAGGCAGCAGTCGATCTGTTCACCGCGTGCCTGCAGGGCCTCGATGACCTTGACGGTGCCGTTGATCGACGGACCCTCTTCATCGCTGGTGATCAGGAAGGCAATCGAGCCCGCATGGTCGGGGTGATCAGCAACAAAGCGTTCACAGGCAGTGACCATGGCGGCGATACTGCTCTTCATGTCGGCTGCACCACGACCGTACAGCAGGCCTTCCCTGATGACGGGTTCAAACGGCGGGCTGTCCCAGTCGTCCAGCGGGCCGGGAGGTACCACGTCGGTATGCCCGGCAAATACAAACAGCGGTGTCGCATCGCCGCGGCGTGCCCACAGGTTGTCGACATCAGCGAAGCGCAGCTGCTCGATGCGGAACCCGATGGCCTGCAGGCGCTCGGCCAGCAAGCGCTGGCAGCCGTGATCATCCGGCGTTACCGAGGGCCGCTCGATCAGGGCGCGGGAGAGGTCAAGTGTTGCACTCATGGCTGTGCACCTGTCTGAAAAATCTCTGCATAGCGTGCCTCGCTGAAACCGAGGTACAGTTGCCGGTCATGTTCCAGTAGCGGGCGCTTGATAATTGCCGGCTGCTCCAGCATGACGCTCACAGCCGATTTGCGATCGATGCCGTCACGCACGGATTCAGGCAACTGGCGCCAGCTGGTGCCGCGGCGGTTGAGTAACTGTTCCCAGCCCAGCGCCTTGATCCAGGCATTCAGCCGGGTCTTGTTGATGCCGTCCTCGCGCAGATCGTGAAAGCGGTACTCAATGTCCTGCTGTTTCAGCCAGCGGCGTGCCTTCCTGATGGTGTCGCAGTTTTTGATGCCATACAGAGTTGTCATGGGTGGCGCTGGTCAGATGTCACGCAACAGTTCGTTGATGCCCACCTTGGAACGCGTCTTCTCATCCACGGTCTTGACGATCACGGCGCAGTACAGGCTGTAGCTGCCGTCCTTGGACGGCAGGTTGCCGGAGACCACCACGGAACCGGCCGGTACCCGTCCATACATGATCTCGCCGCTGCTGCGATCGAAGATACGGGTACTTTGTCCGATATACACGCCCATGGAAATGACCGAACCTTCCTCGACGATCACACCCTCGACGACCTCGGAGCGCGCGCCGATGAAGCAGTTGTCCTCGATGATGGTCGGGCTGGCCTGTACCGGTTCCAGCACGCCGCCGATGCCGACACCGCCGGACAGGTGAACGTTCTTGCCGATCTGTGCACAGGAACCCACGGTTGCCCAGGTGTCGACCATGGTGCCACTGTCGACATAGGCGCCGATGTTGACATAGGAGGGCATCAGGACTGCGCCGGATGCAATATAGGATCCCTTGCGGGCCGTTGCCGGCGGTACCACGCGTACACCGCCTTCACGAAATTCACGCGAGTTGGTGTCGGCGTACTTCGAGGTCACCTTGTCGTAGTAGTTGGTGAAGCCACCTTTTATGAAGGCATTGTCCTCGATGCGGAACGACAGCAGCACGGCCTTTTTCAGCCAGTCGTTGACGACCCAGTTGCCGTCTTTCTTCTCGGCCACGCGGGCCACGCCACGGTCCAGCATGTCGATGGCCTCCAGTGTGGCCTCCTTGACGTGGGTATCGACATTGCGCGGGGTGATATCGGCACGGCGCTCAAAGGCGGCTTCAATTGTTGACTGTATGTCACTCATCAGGGGTTATCTCCAGGTACTCAATATTAATAAGGATGTAAAAACTGTTGCGCAGGGATGTGCCAATAATAACCGTCTACCGGCTGACAATATACGATTTAATGCGTTCCGCGGCCTCGATGCAGTCTTCCACGGGAGCGACCAGTGCCATGCGAACATAATCGCTGCCGGGATTGATGCCGCCTGATGTGCGCGACAGGTAGCTGCCCGGTAACACGCTGACGTGTTGCTGTGCATACAATTCCCGGGCGAAATCGGTGTCTGCCCAGGGGGTGTGTGCCCACAGGTAGAAGCCTGCATCCGCTGCCCCGACATCCAGCACCGGTCCCAGTATCTCCAGTGCGACCCTGAACTTCTGCGTATACAGGTGGCGGTTGTCGGCGACATGCGTTTCATCCTGCCAGGCACGGATACTCGCCATCTGGGTGGCCGGTGGCATGGCACAGCCATGGTAGGTGCGATAGCGCAGAAACTGTTTCATCACAGCGGCGTCACCGGCGACAAATCCGGAGCGCAGACCCGGCGCGTTGGAACGTTTTGACAGGCTGTGAAAGACGACGCAGCGACGGTAGTCATCCCGTCCCATTGCCGCCGCTGCCTGTAGCAGGCCGACCGGTGGTGGCGCATCATCCATGTAGATCTCGGAATAGCATTCATCCGAGGCGATGATGAAGTCATGGGTGTCCGCCAGTTCGATGAGTCGCTGCAGCGTTTCAGTCGGAATCACCGCGCCGGTGGGGTTGCCCGGTGTGCAGATATACAGTAACTGGCAGCGTTCCCAGGTTGACGCCGCTACGGCTTCGAAATCAGGCAGAAAACCGCTCGCCCGGGTCGTGTTGGTGAACCACGGTGTGGCCCCCGCCAGCAGTGCAGCCCCCTCGTAAATCTGGTAGAAGGGGTTCGGCATAATGACCAGCGGCTGGTCACGCGGGTCGATGACGCACTGCGCGAAGGCAAACAGCGCCTCGCGCGTGCCATTGACCGGCAGCACGTGGCGCTCGGGATCAACGGATGTGGCGGGCAGCGAGAAGCGCGTCGTCAGCCACTGCGTGATGGCCTCGCGCAGTTCCGCAATGCCGCGCGTCAGCGGGTAGCGGGACAGTCCGTGCAGGTGCGTGATGACTTCCTCGGTAATAAAGGCCGGTGTCGCATGCCGGGGTTCGCCGATCGACAGTGCAATGGGTTGCAAGCCCGGCGGCGCTGTGACGCCGTCAAACAGTTTGGCCAGGCGCTCGAACGGGTAGGGCTGCAGTTGTGATAGATTCGGATTCATTGCCGGCTTGAGAAGCTGACGGTCACGAAATGCATGCCGTCAGAAGTATACGTATTTTTAATGGAATCGAAGTATAAGGGAAGCCATGCTCGTGTCCAAACAGGATAATCCTCTGCTGCCGGTGCTCAGCCTGCTGTTCTCGGCAACCCTGTGGGGCCTCGTCTGGTACCCGCTGAGGCTGCTCGAGGACCAGGGGCTCACGGGGTTGTGGAGCGCCATGATCAGTTATGGCGCAATACTCGTGGTGTTTTCCTGGGTGCTGTTGCGTGACAGGCAGTCGCTGACGGCGAACATTGTGCCACTGGTCCTGATGGGTCTGTCGGCGGGCTGGTGTAATGTTGCCTTCATCATGGCCGTGCTGGATGGCAACGTGGTGCGCGTGCTGCTGCTGTTCTACCTGTCGCCCTTCTGGGCAGTGTGTCTGGGCTGGTTCATGCTGGACGAACGACTCGACGGCAAGTCCATGCTGGTGTTTGCCGTCGCCGTGACCGGTGCTGTCATCATGTTGTGGAACGAGGCGGTTGGTGTGCCCTGGCCAAAAGATGAAGCAGACTGGCTGGCGGTATCCTCCGGCTTCGCGTTTGCACTGAGCAATGTGTACGTGCGTCGCACCCAGAATGTCAGCGTGCTGCTGAAGTCAACGGCCAGCTGGTACGGTGTGGTCATTGTCGCGGGCAGCTGGATTATGCTCAGCCAGGCCGGCTTACCCGGGGTCACTGGAGGCGTGGTTCTTGCCGCGGTCGTGCTGGGGCTGTGCGGCTTTCTGGTGATGACCCTGAGCGTGCTGTACGGTGTGACGCGCATGCCGGTACACCGCTCGGCGGTCATACTGTTATTTGAACTGGTGGTTGGTGCGGTCTCCGCGCTGCTGCTGACGGACGAGGTGGTGTTGCTGCGCGAGTGGATTGGTGGTGCCATGATCGTATCGGCTGCCTACCTTGCTGCACGGATTCATGCCGGGGATGACAATGGGTAATGTGACTGCAGTGCATCATGTCAGCCTGCTGGTCAGTGATACGGGGCGGGCGCTGGCGTTTTACAGGGACTTGCTGGGGCTCGCTGTTGACGCGTCGCGACCCGGGCTGGGTTATCCGGGGGCGTGGCTGGTGGTGGGTGCTGCGCAGATTCACCTGATTGAACTGCCCGATCCGCTGCGGGGTACACCGTTACCCGAACATGGTGGCAGGGACAGGCATGTCGCGCTGTCCGTCACACGGCTTGATGATATTCAGGAGGCACTGGCCAGTGCGGGTGTGCCCTTTACACCGAGCCGCTCCGGGCGACGCGCCCTGTTTTGTCGTGACCCTGACGGTAACGCCATTGAGCTGGTTGAGGCGGCGGTTGCCGGGGCACAGGGCCAGTAGTGAGGCGAGGCTGGCTGGCTGTCAACCGGATAGCGGGTCCTCGTAACGCGCGGTATTGAACTTGCGGTCCAGCCACTGGTAGACCTCGCCAAGCGTGCGTGGTTGTTGTCCGCGTTTGTGAAACACCAGTGGGTTACCTGCGGCCGCGTCGGGCAACAGCTCGGTTGCCAGCCTGTCGGGTGATTCATCCAGCGTCTTGAGAAAAGTCGTTGCATCGGCAGGCCCGAGCAGATGTGCGAGGTAGAGATCCGTGCGGCCAGGCTCGTGGCCGGTTACCTGCGGCAGAGCCTGCAGGTTGCGCTTGATGCCTTCAGCCATGAGCAGGGTGGACAGTCGCGGGTTCATGCGTAACGCCAGTACCTCCAGCAGTGCAGGGTCACGTGCGATGGCCCCCGGTTCGCTCGTGTCGGCCTGTTCCAGGCTGATGGCGTACGGGTCCAGTCCATAGTCTGTGCCGAAGGTGCTTATGGCCTCAAGCCAGTCAGCGGGCTGGAACTGATACAGGCCTGCGGCCGATGAACCCGGTGCTCGTGCGGCGGCATTGAAATTACTCTCGGCCCTGGCCAGTTCCATCAGGAAGGAAAAGTCCACCCCGGTATGCAGGCTGCCGAGTCTGATCGCTGCCAGTACCCGGTTATCGATCCCGTAGCGGGCGACATCGGTCCTGACCTGCTCGGCTGACTGTATGATCTGGCCGAGAAGCGCTTCATCGAGTGCATTATCCGCTGCTGTCTCGTGTGTTGAATAAAGCGCCGCAAACTCACGCACTGACTGACGGGTCTTGATGCCCGGCTTGCCATCGGGTTTTGTCATGCCGAGGTTGAAGCCCAGCAGCAGCAGGCTGGCCTGCATGTCGCGAATATCCTGGCTGTCCGGGATGAAGCCGGGGGGAGCCACTTCAGTTGCCTGTGGTTCTGGCGGGACACTGGCGGGCAGGGTGGCGGGTTCGATGGCAGGCTGCCCTGACGTGGTCAGGTTGTTAATTGCCAGGGAAAGCTCGGCAATCAATGTATCCTGGTTGTCGATGTGTTCCCGCATGAATCCGCGCAGGTCGTCCAGGTCGCTGCTGACTCCAGCAAGTTCCTGGCCGTTATCCTGCAGCTGTTGTGTCGTGAGCACACCGAGCAGGGTACCCGTGATAAACAGCACCCCGCTCATGAGGACAAGTTGCATCAGGGAATAGCCTGAAGACCTGTCGCCTGGCTCGGTGGAATCAAGCAGGCGTGTGCCGATCTCGCCGAGGTGGCTGGTTAGCTCGGTCTGCTGGGTAAGCAGTGCACGCTGTTCCTCCTGCATGTGTACGAGGCGCGTCCTGGTGACCTGCATGTTGTCATCATGCCGGGTGCGCTCTTCTTCAAGTTTCTTTTCCAGGGAGCCCATGTGTGACTCGGCGAACTTCTGGCGATGCTCGGCATGGGCCAGCGAGCGCTCCAGCTGCTCAACCTGTTGCTTTGCCTGGCTGCGCTCCGTCCTGATCTGCCTGATTTGCTGTCTGAGCTCGTCCAGCAACTTTTCATCCTCGTCGCGCGTGTGCTGCAGATCGTGCCGGACAGTGTCCAGATCGGTGCCGAGCGCGGCATTTGCCTCGCGCAGCGCGTCCAGTTCCTGCTGCAATGCACGCGTGCCGGGTAGCGAGTAGTGCCGAATGGGGGCCAGGTATTTTGTTATCAGGCTCATCTGATCAATGTGACCCGAGCATCGGGGAATGCCTTAAAATTATTAAATAATTAGTATTCATGAAGAATAGTACAGGTAATACATAATGTTAAGGGGTGTGCCGGAATCGGCCGTATTTTCCGGCGGGACAGGGGCTGCATGAGCGTCATTATCCAGGGTGGGTTGCCAGGGTCTGTTATCAAGGTCGGATACCTGCTGCCCCCGGTTTGTTATTTTCACGCGTGTCATCGGCTATTCCGGCATGGGTTCGCGAACCGGCTGCGGCTGGCGGTACCCTGACTCAATCTGGATGCCTGTCGGGATGATGGCTCGTCAGATCGAGCAAGGGTTTCATGACGCGGCGGAGATGATTCAGGTATTGTATGCATCAACCGAACTATTGAAGCAAATCACGAGTTAAATTCCCGGGTATTCAAAAAGAGGTTGTCTGTCATTTCCGGCGCGCTTAAAAAGGATATTACGATCGTTATCTCTGTAAAGGATAGCTATCACATTGCAGAGAAACACCTTGAGGCGGTCCTGCGCATGGCACCGGGGGTACCCGTTATCTATGTCCTGTCCGGTCCTGTAGACAGTCAGCTGGAAAAGGCCATCGTGCAGGCAGCTGCCGAGAATTCTCATGTCACTGTAGTAGATTCGGGTCTGTTATTCGCTAATCCGTATGTACTAAGGAACATGGCAATTCCGCTGATAAAGACCCGTTACACATTATTCCTGTTCAATGACATTTTTCCGCATGATGATGACTGGCTTCTGAATCTGTACACGACCGCAGAACAGAACCCGGATGTCGATATCTTCCAGCCCTTCATATGGGAGGCTAACGGCAAGCCACATGCGGCATGGAATTCCCTGACAATTGATGAAATGGATGGCGAGTATATTGTCCGCCATGGTTTCGACCAGGGATTAAAGGCAGTCAAGGATCCTGTATCTGAAATGCAGGCAGGATTACAGTGCTGTTTCCTGGAGGATCATGTGTTCCTGATCAGGACGGAGAATCTGAAGGCGCTTTCCATACTCGATCCCGGTGTTGCCTATACCAAGGAGTTCCTGGATATGGCGCTGTCGGCGAGGTTCACCGACACGGTTATCTGGTCAGTGCCGGCATCACAGGTCGTGTATGCCTCTGAATATGCACTGACGCCTGATGATGCCCTGGTCTTCTCCTACAGGCGCTGCGAGGAACTCTCCCTGGGCAGCATTACGTATATCTGCAAGAAATGGGGAATCAGCTACTGGACAGGGCGTATCTGGGATACATTCATAGACAAGCAACTGGGCGACATTACCTGGAAAGGGGAAGATATTCCGACCTCCCTGAAGACACAGCTGGAAATGCTGCTGACCCTGTTCCTGTCAATCGGGTTCAATCGCTTCTCGATCACATATACCGGTGACAAGGGTGATGAGACAACACCTGCGCTGATACTGCCCGATGCCTACCAGGTCATTGAGCGCGTGGCCGATCCTGGTAACAGTCAGCCGGTTTCTGTGACACCTTTATTCAGCCAGGATGTCCCGGTTTTTCCGGTGCAGAGTGATGACCATGCCGAGAGGCAGCATCAGCTGCATGCCGGCAAACTCTTTCCGCTAAAGCATTGTACACGTGGCGAGGTTGACGGGCCCGCCTGTGACGTGTCTTACAAGCGCTCCAGTCTGGTTGAATGTTTTGATCTGAAGCTGCAGCCGGAGGAGGCGGCAGGGCTGTTTGCCGGTATGTCCTCACTGGTTCTGGAGAAGAAGGTGGATGCGCAATATTCCCTGTTTCGCGTGTTCCTGCATGCGCGACAGTATGAGCAACAAAAAGGCAGGTTTGACCGGTTTTCGAGGGATCTGCAGCGGGCTGTGAACAGGAAGGGTGGTCTTGTCCTCGGTGAGCGGTTCTTTCCGGGGGCGGGTGTGCGGGTATTCGACTGCATGGAAAATGACATGCTGCCTGTTGAGCTGGGGAGTGATGACCAGGGCTGGAAAATCGGTTACTGGTCATGGAAGGTGCATAGCTACAGCCAGATCACTGGTCTGTTCAATATGTACCGCTGGCGAAAGTCTGCCAGGAGTATTCTCCAGCAGCTGCGCAGGTGGCTGACATCCTGGCATCCCCTGGGGGTCCAGTCAGGCTAGTCCAGGTGTTCACTGGCGGGCAGGCCGCTACGCGGCGTTTACGAGCGCCCCGGGTTGTCCTGGTCCGGGTCTAGATAATTATGAATCGCCTTTTCCAGGCAGGCGATCCCGGTCTCTTCGGTTAACGGCTGGTTATCCTGGTCGGTAATGTAATAGACGTCCTCGGCACGCGAACCCAGGGTGACAATCTTTGCGTTTAGCAGGCGTATCTTGCAGTCGGCAAATGCGCGGCCGATGTGTGACAGCAGGCCAGGCCGGTCGGCAGTTATGAGTTCCATGACCGTGCGGTTGTCATGGGCATCCTGCTTGAACTCCAGGCGTGTCTTTATGGGAAAGTGTTTGTACTGGCGTGGTGCGCGCTTGGATACATGCCAGCCTGATTTTTTCCTTGTGCCGAGATCTGCAAGCAGGCTGTCCCTGATCTCCTCCAGTTGTTGCGGTGTGCTGACGGGTGACCCCGATTCATCCAGCACATGAAAGGTATCCAGCGCGTAATTGTCCCGGGTCGTGAAGATGTTGGCGTCGACCACGTTTAGCCCAAGCTGGTCAAACACGGCGGTGAGCCGGCAGAACTGGTCATCCTCGTCCGGCGAGAAAATAAAGATTTCCGTGCCACCCTGTTCGCTGAGCGGTTGTATGTCGACCAGTGTCGCACCTGCCTCGTTGTCAAGTAACCGCCGGGTATGGTGGGCGACCTGATCGGGGGTGTGTCGCAGGAAATAGTCATCACCCAGCAGGTCCCAGAGGCTGGCTATGGCCGGCGTCATCTCACCCAGATGGTACAGGGCGTCGTCGCGTACCGCCCGGATGTGCTCGGCGCGCTCCATCGGGTCCTGCAGGCCGCGTTGCAGGGCGCGGCGCGTGTTGTAGTAAAGCTGCTTCAGCAGGGCATCCTTCCAGTTGTTCCAGAGCTCGGGGTTGGTGGCACGTACATCCGCCACGGTCAGCAGGTAAAGGTAGTCAAGGTGCACGCTGTCCTTCATCCGTTTCGCAAAGCGGTTAATCACGACCGGGTCGCTGATGTCCTCGCGTTGTGAGACAGAAGACATCTGCAGGTGGTTTTCAACCAGCCAGGTCACCAGTTCGGTGTCATAGGCACCGAGGTCGTGTTGCCGGCAAAAGTCACGTGCCTCGCTGCCGCCAAGCTCCGAGTGATCACCACCGCGTCCCTTGGCGATATCGTGAAACAGGCCGGCAAGGTAAAGCAGTTCCGGTTTCGGCAGGGTGGCGATGACATGGCTGCACAGCGGGAATTCAAGTGCAAACTCATGCACGGTAAAGCGGCGCAGGTTGCGCACCACGGTAAGGATGTGTTCATCAACCGTGTAGATGTGGAACAGGTCGTACTGCATCAGTCCCACAATCTTTCCGAATACCGGCAGATAGGCGGCCAGTATTCCGTAGGTGTTCATGCGGCGCAGTTCATGTGTCAGGCCATGTGGTTGCCGGATGATCTCCATGAACAGGCTGCGTGCCCGGATGTCGGCACGGAAATCGTCATCGATCAGGTGGCGATGTTCACGAATGGCGCGAATGGTACCTGCACGCACACCCTTCAGGTCCGGGTGCTGTTGCAGTACCAGGAATATTTCCAGCAGGGCAAACGGATGTGTCCGGAATACCTTGTCGTCGACAGTTTCAAGAAAGCCGCTACGACTCTGGAAACGCTTGTTGATGGGTTCCGGTTCGCCAGGCCCCTCGGGATGCAGGATGGTCTCCTGGAACAGCTGCAGCAGCATTTCATTGAGACGGCTCAGTTCCATGATGGTGCGGTAGTACATCTTCATGAACGCCTCGACACCGAGGCGCTGTGCGTCATCCTGGTAGCCGAATTTTTTTGCTAGGGTTCGCTGGTAGTCGAATAACAGGCGATCCTCGCTGCGTCCGGTCAGGTCATGCAGTGCAAAGCGAATATCCCAGAGCTGTTCGCGTCCGCTGATCAGTGCCTGGTATTCATCGGGTGTCAGGAACCGGCGTTCCACCAGTTCTTCCAGGGATGCGGTACCGAACTGCCGGTTGGTAACCCAGGTGATCATCTGGATGTCACGCAGGCCGCCCGGTCCTTCCTTTATATTGGGCTCCAGGTTGTAGGCGGTGTCGTGGTACTTGTGATGACGCTCGCGCTGCTCCAGGAATTTCGCCTCGAAGAAATCCCTGCTGTTCCAGATTTTCGACGCCGAGGTGCTTTCCTGCATGCGCGCAAACAGGTCGGCAGAGCCGGCCAGCAGGCGTGCCTCCATCAGGTTGGTGACGACGGTAATATCGGCAAGTGACTGCTCAACGCAGTCGCTGATATTGCGTACGCTGTGACCGACCTCCAGGCCAATGTCCCAGAGAAAGGTCAGGAAGCCGGTGATGTCGTCATCGTGGCGGTGAGCGTCATCGTCGGGCAGCAATAACAGCAGGTCGACGTCGGAACCGGGCATCAATTCACTGCGACCGTAGCCACCAACGGCAACCAGGGCCATACCGTCGCGGGCGTCGTCGTGCATGCGTTTCCAGACGCGCAGCAGTATTTCATCGACCAGCCAGGCACGGGCCTGGATCAGTAGGGCTGAGCCGCTACCCGATGTGAATTGCTCGCCGAGGATGGCGTTGCCGGCCTGCAGGCACTGCTTGAACGCGGGCAGGGGGTTGTCGCCGGTCGCCAGGGCGGCATCCAGCCTGTCCAGTTCGAACCAGTCCTCGAACCGGGAAAAGTCATTGGCTTCAGGTCGTGGAGACTTCATGGGGGAACTGGCTAGATGTCGTCACCGGGTACGCAGGTCAGCACCTCGTGTCCGCTGTCTGTGACCAGGATGGTGTGTTCCCACTGCGCCGAGAGGCTGTGATCCTTGGTTACCACGGTCCAGCCATCCGGCAGTAACTTGGTGTAACGCTTGCCCGCGTTGACCATGGGCTCGATGGTGAACGTCATGCCGGCCTCCAGTGCCATGCCGGTGCCCGGTTTGCCGTAGTGCAGCACCTGCGGATCCTCGTGAAATTCACGGCCGATGCCGTGTCCGCAGTACTCGCGCACGATGGAGCAATGCTGTGACTCGGCGTGCTTCTGGATGGCATGGCCGATGTCACCCAGCGTTACACCGGGTTTGACCATGTCGATGCCGATCTTCATGCATTCATGACTGATGCGTGCAAGGCGGGCGCTTGCGACGGCCGGTTCGCCCACGAAAAACATCTTGCTGGTGTCGCCGTGAAAACCGTCCTTGATGACAGTGATGTCGATATTCACGGCATCACCCTTTTTCAGCACCTTGTCACCCGGAATACCGTGGCACACGACGTGGTTGACCGAGGTGCAGATCGACTTGGGGAATCCGCGGTAATTGAGTGGTGCCGGGATGGCCTGCTGCTCATTGACAATGTAGTCGTGACAGATCCGGTCGAGTTCTCCGGTGCTGATGCCCGGCTGGACATGCGGCCGGATCATTTGCAGGACTTCGCCTGCCAGCCGACCGGCAATCCGCATCTTCTCGATTTCGTCGGGTGTTTTGATGGTGACTGGCATGCAGGATCCTGATTGATAAGGGTAAACCCGGTCGGCCGGGGTGCCGGTCGGGGTCATGAGATTGTCGGAGCTGGGAGTGTATGGTATAAAGGCGGGCTTGTTAAGTGCCTCCCTGTGGGTGGCCTTGGCAAAATTCACACATGTACCGGCACAGGCAGCAGGGTGCCCGAATGGCTGCAGGTTTGATTTGCAGGTCAGCGGGTTGCTGTTTTGGGGTACATGGAAGCCTAACCCTGAAAATTTGGAGTACTACTATGTCAGACGTCACCATGCGCCAGATGCTGGAAGCGGGCGTGCACTTTGGTCATCAGACCCGTTACTGGAACCCGAAGATGGCCCCCTATATCTTCGGCGAGCGCGGCAAGATTCATATTATCAATCTCGAGAAGACCATGCCCTTGTTTGGCGAGGCCATGAATTATCTCGGCAGTATCGTTGCCAATGGCGGAACCATACTGTTTGTTGGCACCAAGCGCTCGGCGCAGCAAACCATTATGGAAAACGCCGTACGCTGCGGCATGCCCTACGTTAACCACCGCTGGCTCGGCGGCATGTTGACCAACTACAAGACAGTGCGTGCCTCCATCAAGCGCCTGAAAGATCTCGAGACCATGTCGGAAGACGGCTCTTTCGACAAGATCAGCAAGAAAGAAGCATTGATGCGGAGTCGCGAAATGGAAAAGCTGGAGCGCAGCCTCGGTGGCATCAAGAATATGCGCGGCATTCCTGACGTTATGTTCGTCGTCGACGTTGGTCACGAGAAGATCGCCGTCAGCGAAGCCAGGAAACTGGGTATCCCGGTCGTTGGTGTCGTCGACACCAATAACTCCATCGAAGGTGTCGATTACGTCATTCCGGGTAACGATGACGCCATCCGTGCCATCAAGCTGTACGTCGAGGCGGCAGCCAATGCCATTGATACCGGCAAGCTGAGTGTTGCGCATGCCGTGGCCGATTCCTCGGACGAGTTTGTCGAGCTTGATGAGAGTGGCGACAGCAAGCCGGCAAAAAAGAAGGCAGCACCCCGCAAGAAAACCACCAGCAAGGTTTCAGTGAAAAAGAAGACGCCTGCCAAGAAGGCGGCTGCGGATGAAAGCGCTGATGCCGAACCTGCAGCAGCCCCGGCTGAAGAAGTTGCCGAAGCACCGGCTGAAGAAGTTGCCGAAGCACCGGCAGCAACCGAAGAGGCTGCCGGCAAAGAGTAGTTGCCGGGGGCTTGTACAGCCCGGTTACTGACTGGCAGGCGAACACTTTATCAAGTAGAGGATAACGATATGGGTATTACAGCTGCGCAGGTAAAAGAACTGCGTGAACGCACCGGCTCGGGGATGATGGAATGCAAGAAGGCCCTGGTCGATGCTGGCGGTGACATGGAGGCCGCGATCGAGGCACTGCGCAAGACCGGTCTTGCCAAGGCAGACAAGAAGGCAAGCCGCGTGGCCGCTGAAGGGCTCGTGGTCATCGAGATGAGTGATGACGACAAGGCAGCAGCCATTGTCGAGGTGAATTGCGAAACCGACTTTGTCGCCAAGAAAGAGGATTTCCAGGGCTTTGCCAGCGCGATTGCCAGGCGCGTTCTGACGGATAATCCGGCCGACCTCGATGCGCTCATGGCAATGCCGTTGAACGATGCTGATGCCACCACGGTTGAAGAGGCCCGCAAGGCCCTGATTGCAACCATCGGCGAAAATATCAGCGTACGCCGGTTTACCCGTGTGGACAGTGACAACCCGATAGCGCATTACCGTCACGGTGTGCGTATCGGTGTGCTGGTCGAGGTTGCCGGTGGCGATGCAGCCCTTGGCAGGGACCTTGCCATGCATATCGCCGCGCATGACCCGCGACCCGTTTGCGTGTCCGAGGATCAGGTGCCGGAAGCAATGATTGCCGCCGAGCGCGACATCTTCACCGCGCAGGCGCGTGAGAGTGGCAAGCCGGATGATATTATCGAGAAAATGATCACGGGCAGGATTCGCAAGTTCCTCGGGGAAGTCACCCTGCTGGGCCAGTCCTTCGTGAAGGATCCCGACCAGACCGTTGGCAAGCTGCTGAAGGGCGCGAATGCCAGTGTCGTGCGTTTTGAACGTGTCGAACTCGGTGAGGGTATCGAGAAGAAGGCAGAGAACTTTGCTGACGAGGTCATGGCACAGGTCAAGGGCGGTTGATTGCAGCCGCAGGCAAACACCCGAATTGCCCTGTATGCCGCCCGGCTTGACGCACAAAACGGGGTCGATTTTCGACCCCGTTTTTTTATGGCATTCACGGTAAAAAAGTAAGACAATGCTGGGCGGCCGGTACCACCGGGGATTGTATATATCATATTGATATATAAGGGAAATAAATGTCCTATAAACGAATATTGCTGAAACTGAGCGGCGAGGCCCTGATGGGGCAGGGCAGCCACGGCATCGACCCGCAGGTGATCCAGCGACTGGCGCGAGAGATATCGGCTGTCGTTAGCCAGGGCGTCCAGCTGGGGCTGGTCATCGGTGGCGGCAACCTGTTGCGGGGTGCCAGTCTGGCAGAGCAGGGTATGAATCGCGTGACCGGCGATCACATGGGCATGCTGGCTACCGTGATGAATGCGCTCGCCATGCAGGATACCCTGCAGCAACTCGGCATGGATTGCCGCGTCATGTCCGCACTCAGCATGAACGATGTGTGCGAATCCTACACGGCTCGCGAGGCCATCCGCCATCTGCAGCAGGGGCGCGTTGTCATCTTCGCGGCCGGCACGGGTAACCCGTTCTTCACGACTGATTCAGCCGCCAGTCTGCGCGCCATCGAGATTGGTGCCGACCTCATGCTGAAGGCAACAAAGGTCGACGGGGTGTTCACTGCCGACCCGGTGACCAACCCCGATGCCACCCTGTATGAACGCATCAGCTACGACGATGCGCTGGCACAGAAACTCGGCGTGATGGACGCCACGGCGCTGGTGTTGTGCAGCGAGCACAGCATGCCGCTGCGCGTGTTTAACGTATTTGAGGCCGGTCACCTCGGCCGGATTATCGATGGGCAGGATATTGGAACACTGGTTCAGCAGGAGAACTGATTCATGATTGATGAAATACTGAAGGATGCCGGCGTGCGCATGGACAAGAGTATCGAGGCGCTCAAGCAGACCTTGAGCAAGGTGCGCACCGGTCGTGCCCACCCGAGCTTGCTGGATCACCTCATGGTTGATTACTACGGCTCTGATGTGCCGATTTCGCAGGTGGCCAATATCGGTGTCGAGGATGCGCGCACCCTGACAGTGACGCCCTGGGAAAAGACCATGGTGCAGCCTATCGAGAAGTCCATTCTGAAGTCGGACCTGGGACTGAACCCGGCGACCGCCGGCACGGTCATACGTATTCCCATGCCGCCGCTGACCGAGGAAACCCGTCGCGACCTGGTCAAGGTCGTACGCAATGACGGCGAGGCCACCAAGGTGGCGATTCGCAATATTCGTCGTGACGCCAACAGCGATTTCAAGGACCTGCTCAAGGAAAAGGATATTTCCGAGGACGAGGAGCGCAAGGCACAGGATGATATTCAGAAGCTGACGGATAGTCATGTGGCCGCGGTCGACAAGGTGCTTGCAGGTAAAGAAGCAGAACTGATGGAAATCTGAACGAACGACTGTTTAAAAGATGGATCCTGACAACAACACGGCCAGTCTGCCGCGACACATCGCCATCATTATGGATGGCAACGGTCGCTGGGCACGCTCGCGTCTGTTGCCGCGCTATGTCGGCCATCGTGAAGGGGTCAAGTCGGTGCGCCGCGTGGTCGAGGCCTGTATCGACAAGCAGATCAAGGTGCTGACGCTGTTTGCCTTCAGCAGTGAAAACTGGCGCCGTCCTGACGAAGAGGTCAGCCTCATCATGGACCTGTTTGTACAGACCCTGAAAAAGGAAGTCGCCGTCCTGGACCGCAACGGTGTGCGCCTGCGTTTCATCGGTGAACGCGCTGCGTTTTCGGAAAAGCTGCGCCGCCTGATTGCCGAGGCAGAACGCGAAACCCGTGAGAACTCCAAACTCGAGCTGGTGATCGCGGCCAATTATGGTGGACAGTGGGATATTACCCAGGCCGTCAAGACACTGGCCGGGCGTGTCGAGGCCGGTGAACTGTCACCCGGGGACATCACCCCTGAGCTCATCACGCCAGAAGTCGCGCTGGCGGATCTGCCGGCGCCCGACCTGTTTATCCGCACCGGGGGTGAGAGCCGTATCAGTAATTTCCTGCTCTGGCAGCTGGCGTATACCGAGCTGTATTTTACCGACCTGCTATGGCCGGCCTTTGCCGAGAAGGACCTTGATGCGGCGTTGCTCTGGTATGCGAATCGGCAGCGACGCTTCGGGCGGACCGGCGAGCAAGTGGAGCAGCAAAAGGGTGCTTAAAACCCGCATCATCTCTGCGCTGGTCATGGCGCCGCTGGTTATCTGTGGCGTACTGTTTCTCGATAACCCGCCATTTGCCGCCATCCTCGGCGTCGTGCTGCTTGCCGGTGTCTGGGAGTGGGGTCATCTTATCCCGTTGCAGTCCCTGGCGGCGCGCGGCCTGTATACCGCGGGCGTTGCCGTGCTGATGG
>CAJQNP010000113.1 GCA_905479705.1 uncultured Gammaproteobacteria bacterium | reverse complement strand
GCCGTGGTGACCGCTTCAGCAGAGTACGCAGGCTGACAAAGCGGCAGCAGCTGCACCAGCACCAGTAGCTCGATCAGACGTCTCGACCACGACCTCATACGGCGGATCATACCCGGTTCCCGGACTGTACACACCGGGGTTGACGGGCATTGTTGTAATGGCCGAATGAATTCGGCCCTGCAGGGACACGTTGACAGTTTCTTGTAGGGTCGAATTTATTCGACCGACAGGCTAGCGTTTCTTCACGTGCCGCATCAGGCGTATCTTGCGCTTTTGCTGGCGACCCGTGAGCTTGTTACGCCGCCCCTTGTAGGGATTCTCGCCGGTCTTGAACTCGAGCCGAATGGGTGTGCCGGTGAGTTTCAGGGCATCACGGAAGGCATTCATCAGGTAGCGCTTGTAGGGGGCCGGCACTCGCTCCGTCTGGTTGCCGTGGATAACAATCAGCGGCGGATTGCGCCCCCCCTGGTGTGCATAGCGCAGCTTGATGCGCCGGCCGCGCACCAGCGGCGGCTGATGGGCCTGCACGGCGTGCTCCAGGATCGCCGTCAGTTTGGGGGTAGACAGCTCGCGCATGGCCGAGTCATAGGCCTTTTGTATGTGCGGAAACAGGTTGCCCACACCGGTGCCGTGCAGGGCCGATATATGCTGCAGCGTCGCAAACCCGAGGAATGGCAGGCGGCGCTCCAGCTGGCCACCGATCTGGTTCTGCTGGTGGGCATCCAGCCCGTCCCACTTGTTGACCGCGACAATCAGCGCGCGCCCTTTTTCGGCAATATAACCGGCAAGGCTGGCATCCTGCTCACTGATCTCCTGGTGCGCATCCAGCACCAGGATCACCACATGCGCGGCATCAATGGCCTGCAGTGTCTTGATGACACTGAATTTCTCCACCGCCTCTGTTACCCGCGCGCGGCGGCGCACCCCTGCGGTGTCGATCAGGGTATAGGCAACCTCGTCGCGCCTGAAGGGAATGAAGATACTGTCCCGCGTGGTCCCGGGGCGATCAAAGGCGAGCACGCGCTGTTCACCCATGATGCGGTTGATCAGCGTTGACTTGCCGACGTTGGGCCGGCCGACGACGGCGACACGGATACTGTCATCATCCACCATGTCGTCCGCTGTATCCGCCACGACCGGCAGGGTCGCCAGCGCCGCGTCCATCAAGGCCGCCACACCGCGACCGTGCGCCGCGGCAATCGCGTGCGGTTCACCCATGCCCAGCGCGTAGAAATCCGCCATGGCGCTGTTGGCATCCACGCCGTCGGTCTTGTTGACGACCAGTTGTACCACCTTACCGGTACGTCGCAGGGCGGCGGCGATGGTCTCGTCACCGCTCATCAACCCGTCGCGGGCATCCACCATGAAGAACAGCAGGTCGGCCTCCTCGATAGCCTGCCAGGCCTGCTGCGCCATCAGGCCATCCAGGTCATCGGCCTCGCCGCTCAGCCCGCCGGTATCGATCACGATGAAGGGCCGGTCACCCACCTTGCCGTCACCGTACTTGCGGTCACGCGTCAGCCCCGGCACATCGGCCACCAGCGCATCACGCGTGCGCGTCATGCGGTTAAACAGGGTGGATTTGCCAACGTTCGGTCGGCCGACAAGTGCAATTACCGGTAACATGTTTCAATACGCGCCTGGTTGATGTGCAGCGACTGGCAGCGCAGCTGGTTAAACGGCCCGCGCGCGCGTTATTCCTCGCCCGGCAAGGCAAAGGCCGACAGCTCGCCTGAATTACCGTACACGTACAGGACACCGTCCTTTGCCAGTGGCGGTTCCTGAATACCTTTCTTGTCGACCCGGACGCGACCCGCGATACGGCCGTCGTAGCGCGACAGCAGGTGTACATATCCCTCAAAATCACCCACGGCGACATAATCATCGAACGGCTCCGGCGCCGTCAGTTCCCGGTTGGCCAGCTTGTCGAGCTTCCATTCGGAGGCACCGCTCGATCGCGACAGCGCCCAGACATGACTCTGATCGTCGGTCACGTATACCTGCGAGAAATCAACACCCAGTCCGACATGCGACGACATGTCGCGCTGCCAGCCCTGGTTACCGGTCGAGGCCTCGATGACGGCAATGTTTCCCTGGTAGGTTGCCACGTAGACCACGCCACCGACGATGACCGGGTCACCGTCGATGTCCACCAGCCGGTCGATCTCGGAACGCCCCTGGGGAACCGCGACACTGACCTCCCAGACCGGAAAACCCTTCTCGGCGCTCAGGCCGACCAGCTTGCCGTTCGCAAAGCCGGCCACGACCAGTCCCTGCTCCACGGCCGGCGTGCTGGTACCACGCAGGGTCAGCACCGGCACCGAGCGGTCATGTATCCAGAGTTGTTCACCGCCATCCAGTGTCAGGCCCACGATGTTGCCGTCAGCGGATTGCACAATCACCTTGTCGATATCGACCTGCGGCACAGCCAGCACCTCGCTGCTGACCTGGGAGGTCCACAGCTGGCTGCCGTCATCAGCGCTCAGCGCGATGACCTCGGCATCACTGGTCCCCAGCAGCAACACACCGCTGCCCACACCGGGACCACTTGATACCGGCGCCTCGGTCTCTACTTCCCAGAGTTCCTCACCGGTCAGGGCATCCAGCGCGACCACCCGGCCCTCGCGGTCTGCGATGAACAGGCGACCGTCCTCGACGATCGGCACCAGGTTGACGAACTGCTTGTCGACGCCGACGCCAACGTCCCTGTTCCACAGGGTCTTGAGGCGCAGCGGGTCTTCAATCTCTGTCAATTCCGCCGGCGGTTCAGCGTTATCGGTACCGCCGAGGATGCTGCTGCTCCACTTCGAGAGGGTTGAGCAACCGCTCAACAAAGCCGCCAGCAGCAGCGTGACAACAAGCTGTTTCACTCGACATCCCCTGCCGCACTGGCAGCGACCAGGGTGCTGTCATACTTCAACTGCAGCAGGTGACGTCCCGGCGAGGCATTATCGGTGGCGGCCAGCGCGGACTGGTAGGCCTTGTTGGCTGCCAGCTTGTCGCCACGTGCGAAATCGATATCGCCGCGCATCTCGCTGTAGAGGGCATCGAAGGAAGACAGCGGTGGCGCCTGGTCAAGGATCGCCTGTGCACCGTCAGGGTTATCCATGGCAAGCAACACGCGAGCCATTCGCAAGCGCGCCATGTCGCGCATGATGTCCGACTTGCTATTGTCCAGCACCCACTGCAGGTGCGACCGGGCCGCGGACAGTTCTTCGCCCTCGATATTGATCCGCGCCAGCGTCAGCGCAGCGAGCGTTGCATACGGTGTAGCGGAATAGTCGGATAACAGCATACCCGCCTTGTCGCGCACCGCCGCGTCGTTACCGGTCTCCAGCGCAGACATCATGACCACGTAGATGTCGGATGCCGCTTCGGCCTTGTTATCCTGGTATGCAAACCAGGCCTTGCCACCGAACAGCACGGCCAGGCCGAGGACAACGCCGGTAATGATCGAGCCGCCGTTCTCTTTCCACCATTTTTTTACGAGGTCCAGACGCTCTTCATCTGTCAAATTAGGGTCCATCGTTACTCCTGATCACTCGATTCAATGTCGTTTCAATTTCTGTTCTATACCGGCACGCCCGGCCGGTACCATTCATGTCTGTTCAAGCAGCGCCTGCAGTCGTGCGGCAACGTCCTGCTGTGCCAGCGTCGTCTGCCCGGACTCATCGCGCAATGATTTGAGGATGACATTGCCCTCTGCAACCTCGTCATCACCCATCACCAGCGCAAGCTGTGCACCGCTCTTGTCCGCGCGCTTGAACTGGCTCTTGAAACTGCCATCGCCACAGTTGCTTTGCAGTTGCAGCCCGGGCACGGCATCACGCAATTGTTCCGCAAACACCATGCCCCGCTGCACCGCTGCCTGGCCGGACAACACCAGGTAGACATGGGGCTGTTGCACCGGTATCCCGATGTTGCCCGCCTCAAGCAGTGCCAGCAGACGCTCCAGGCCCAGTGCGAAACCAAACGCCGGGGTCGGCTTACCACCGAGGTACTCGACCAGGCCGTCGTAGCGGCCGCCGGCGCATATTGTACCCTGAGCACCGAGCTGATCGGTGACCCACTCGAATACCGTGTTGCTGTAGTAATCCAGGCCGCGCACCAGCCGCGGATTGATCTCGTATTCCAGGCCCGCGGCGTCCAGCAGGGTACACAGCCGGGCAAAGTGCTCACGTGATTCATCATCGAGATAATCAGGCAGCCTTGGCGCCGCCTCGATCAGTCCCTGCATGGCCGGGTTCTTGCTGTCGAGGATACGCAGCGGGTTACTGTCCAGCCGCCGCCGGCTGTCTTCGTCGAGAGCGTCCTCGTGGGCGCGCAGGTAATCCACCAGTGCAGTGCGATAAACGACACGTGCCGCCACGCTGCCCAGCGAATTGATCTGCAACACGGCGCCCTGCAGACCCAGGCGTTGCCACATGCGCGCCGACATGAAGATGATCTCGGCATCGATATCAGGCCCGGCCATGCCGAACGCCTCGATCCCGATCTGGTGAAACTGCCGGTAACGGCCCTTCTGCGGTCGCTCGTGTCGAAACATCGGGCCGGCATACCAGAGTCGCTGCACCTGGTTGTGCAACAGGCCGTGCTGCATGCAGGCGCGCACACAACTCGCCGTGCCTTCCGGGCGCATGCTCAGGCTGTCGCCGTTGCGGTCGTCAAAGGTGTACATCTCCTTCTCGACGATATCGGTCACCTCGCCGATCGAGCGCTTGAACAGCTCGGTCTTTTCCAGCACCGGCAGGCGAATCTCCTGGTAGCCGTAGGCATGCACGACCTCGCGCAGTGTATCTTCAAGATACTGCCAGCGGGAGGTCTCCCCCGGGAGAATGTCGTTCATACCTCGAACGGCCTGTATGCTCTTGGCCATGTTATTTACACGCGTTATTGTTCGACAGAAAAAAGCGGGGCTACATGTATACGGCGCACCTGTGGCACGGCATCGTCATCATTTTCCTGCTCACTGTAATGCACCCGGACCGGCAGGCGGCAACTCAAGACGTCCCGGCACCGGTTCCTGCACATTACCCTCGCCGCGCGACTGGATGAGACGCTCGACAAACGGGTACGCCAGCCACAGCATAATAACCACCAGCAGCACCAGTATGATGTTGCGAAGCAGCCGCGCCGAGGGTAACTGGAACAGGGGTGTCTTGCCATTGATCGAGACCACCGTCAGCGGTGGAGGATCTCCCGTCTGCGCGTTAAAGGCGCTGACAATCTCCTCCTCGGGCAATTCCACCAGCCGCGCATAACTGCGCAGGTAGCCCTTCACGAAGATCGCTGCCGGCAAAGCGTCCATGTCATCCGCTTCCAGCGCTTCGATGGTACTCGCATCCAGATGCAATTCGCTCGCGACCACACGAATATCCAGTTCGCGTTCCTTGCGTGCTGCAGCCAGCCGGCGCCCTATCGACGAATGATCATCGCCTGCAGCGCTGTTACTGGCGTCAGTATCCCGAGCGTCGTTCATTCTCCCACTCCAGCAATAATGCTGTTTCCTGGCTATCAGGGAAATCATTCTTGAGAATGATGGCGTAGTTGCCCCAGGCATCGTGATCACTCAGGGCAAACTCGGTGCGCACCGCCAGCCACAGGCTCTCGGGGCTGTGCGCGGCAACTTCCTGCAGTCGCTCCAGGTAACCGCGCGCACCGAGGTAGTTACCCTGCTGGTAGCGGACGATCGCCATTTGCAGCAGCGCAGGTGCAAACCGCGGGTTTTTTTGCAGGGCCTGGCGGTAATAGTCACTGGCGAGCTCGAGATCCGGTATGCGCGCCGCACACAGGCCGGCATTGGTCAGTGGTACGGCCGGCGTGGAATAAAACGGATTTTCTGCTGCCTTGGTGAACTGTACCGTGGCTTCCTTGTGACGCTCCTGAAAGCACAGGAACTGGCCATAATTATTGCGCGCCATGGCATTGTCCGGATCGATCCGCAGCGATTTCTTGTAATGCTTCTCGGCGAGCTTGTTTTCACCCACCGTCTGGTAGAGAAACGCGATCGCGTCATGCGCCGGCGCATAATCCGGCTCCAGTTCGAGCGCCTTCTGCAGCTTGATCTTCGATTGCTCGTAGTTGCCCTCGCGCAGGTATTCCACACCCAGCTGGGTGTTCGCCTTGGCAGCCACATCGGCCTGGTGTTTCTCCTGTTTGACCTCTGGCGAACTCGCACAGGCCGACAGCAGTGACAGCACAAATACACAGGCAACAGTTTTAATAACGCTCATTGATTAGTCATCCCGCTGATATTCTGCGCGCGCTCGCGGCGCCGGGTACGGTCCCGGAATTCACCGGCGAGTTGCCCGCAGGCCGCATCGATATCATCGCCACGCGTCTTGCGGGTAATGGTCACGACACCGGCGCCGTTGAGGATCTCGAAGAAACGCTGGATGCGGTTATTGGAACTGCGCTGGTAACGCGTCTCGGGAAACGGGTTAAAGGGAATCAGGTTGACCTTGGCCGGCACACCTTCAAGACAGCGCACCAGCTGGCGCGCATGTGCGTCGCTGTCGTTGATACCGGCGAGCATGACGTATTCAAAGGTCACCCGTCGGCGGCCCTCGCCCACGTAGTCCTTGCAGGCATCCAGCAGTTCCCGAATCGGATACTTCTTGTTCAACGGCACCAGTTGATTGCGCAGCAGGTCATCGGGTGCATGCAGCGATACGGCCAGGCTGACATCACAGTCCTCGCGCAGCTGCTTCAGCATCGGAACCACGCCCGCGGTACTCAGCGTGATGCGGCGTTTCGACAGGCCATAGCCGTAATCATCCAGCATGATGCCCATGGCACGCACCACGTTGTCGTAATTCAGCAGGGGTTCGCCCATACCCATCATCACCACGTTGGAGATCCGGCGTTCACCGTCGCTGGTCTGGCCCAGGGCGCGCGCCGCAACCCACAACTGGGCGATGATTTCACCGGTGCTGAGATTGCGGTTGAAACCCTGGGTCGCCGTGGAACAGAAACTGCAGTTCAGCATGCAACCGACCTGCGAGGATACGCACAGCGTGCCGCGCTCGGCCTCCGGAATAAACACCGCCTCGATGCAGTTGCCGTCGGCCATCTGCAGCAGCCATTTGCGTGAGCCGTCGTCAGACAGGTTGTCCGCTACCACGGTCGGCATGGCCAGCGTGGCGGCGGCCTGCAGTTCGCCACGCAGCCCCTTGCTGATGTTGGTCATTTGCCCAAAATCAGTGACGCCCTGCCCGTACACCCACTTCATGACCTGCGTGGCGCGAAAGGCCTTCTCGCCACGTGCGCTAAAGAAGTCCACCAGCCCCGCGCGATCGAGGTCCAGCAGATTGGTTGTCACGGTATCGGTCATGATCTTGAGTTTAGCCGCGCACTAGCGTGTGCGCGGGCACAGATCCTCTTCAGCGAAGAAATAGGCAATTTCCTGTGCCGCCGTTTCCGGGGCGTCGGAGCCATGCACGGCATTTTCGTCCACCGTCTTGGCGAAATCGGCGCGGATGGTGCCCGGCGCGGCCTCGGCCGGGTTGGTGGCACCCATCAGCTCGCGATTCTTCGCAATGGCGTTCTCGCCTTCCAGCACCTGTACAACCACCGGGCCGGAAATCATGAACTGCACCAGGTCGTTATAGAAAGGACGTTCGGCATGCACGGCGTAAAAACCCTCGGCCTGCTCCTTGCTGAGGTGCAGCATTTTTGACGCAACGATCTGCAGGCCATTGTTTTCAAAGCGACTCACAATCTCGCCAATCACGTTTTTGGCGACCGCGTCGGGTTTAATTATGGAAAAGGTACGTTCAATGGCCATGCAACACTCCGTCTATAATATCATCAGAAACAAGAAACCCGCCAAAAAACGGGAGCTTAGTGAATAAAATAAAGCGGGTAGTTTAAGCGGATAGCCGGCAGGTAGCAATGAGGAATCTGGCCGGGGCAGGCCCGCCACCCCCGCCCCTGCCGCTATTGCCGCGCAGCCTGGAAAACCGGGACGTTGCCCCGGTAGCATGCCATGACTGGATACCCACCTGCGCGGGTATGACGGGGAGAAAAGCGCCCGCCTGTCTCGCTGGTTGTCATTCCCGCGCAGTCGCGTAGCCCGGATAGAGGCCGAAGGCCGACATCCGGGGAATAGCCTGGTGAGACCCCGGATTTCGCTGCGCTGCATCCGGGCTTCGTGCTGGTATGGGGAACAAGATAGCGTGAAGTTAAAATAATCTCTAGGAGCGGCTTGTAGCCGCGAATCGCGCTTGCAAAGCGCTCCTACAGGTAAATCAGACCTGCCGGTCGACGGTTAACCAAACACCCGCTTCGCGGTCTCGCCGATCAGCGCCGGGTTGCGCACCACGTGCACACCCAGCTCTTCCATCAGGTCCATCTTGGCGTTGGCGGTATCGGCCTCGCCGGAGATGATGGCACCGGCATGACCCATGCGGCGTCCGGGCGGTGCAGAGACACCGGCGACGAAACCGACAATGGGCTTGCTCATGTTTTCCCTGGCCCAACGGGCAGCGTCAACTTCCTGTGGCCCACCGATCTCGCCGATCATGATGACGGCCTCGGTCTCGGGATCCTCTTCAAAGGCACGCAGCACGGTGACGAAGTCGGTACCGTTGACCGGATCGCCGCCGATGCCCACCGACGTGGTCTGGCCCATGCCCAGTTCGGACATCTGCTGGACGGCCTCATAATTAAGGGTACCGGAGCGTGACACCACGCCGATGCGGCCCGGGGTGTAGATGTGCGACGGCATGATGCCGACCTTGCAGGCGTCCGGGGTAATGATGCCCGGCGTGTTCGGGCCGATGATGATGGCGTCCTTGTCGGCGGCATAGCGCTTTACACGCACCATGTCCTGTACCGGTATGCCGTCGGCAATCACCACGATGACACCGATACCCGCCTCCAGTGATTCCATGATGGCATCGGCGGCGAACGGTGGCGGCACGAAGATGCCACTGACATCGGCCCCGGTCTCGGCAACGGCCTGGCTGACGGTATCAAACACCGGCAGACCGAGGTGTTGCTGACCACCCTTGCCCGGTGTCACGCCACCAACCACGGTGGTGCCGTTCTTCATGGACTCTTCTGCATGAAAGGTCGCGTGCTGACCGGTAAAACCCTGAATGATCACGCGTGATGATTTGTGTACGAAGACACTCATGATGCGCCCTCCAGTGTTGCAACAACCTTGGTGGCAGCGTCGTCGAGGTTGTCAGCCATGATAAAAGGAAAGCCCGAATCCTTCAGGATCGGCGCGCCCAGTTCCACGTTGGTACCGGCCAGACGTACCACGATGGGCACGTTGATCTCCAGTTCGCGCATGGCCTGCACCAGACCCTCGGCGATCCAGTCGCAACGGTTGATGCCGGCAAAGATGTTCACCAGGATCGCCTTGACGTTCGGATCCTGCAGCACGATGCGGAAGGCGTTTCCGACCTTCTCCGGTGAGGCGCCGCCACCGACGTCGAGGAAATTGGCCGGCTTGCCATTGTGAAAACTGATCGCGTCCATGGTCGCCATGGCCAGGCCGGCGCCGTTGACGATACAACCGACATCACCGTCGAGTGCAATGTAGTTCAGGCCATGACCGGAGGCCTCGACCTCCTTGGTGTCTTCTTCATCGAAGTCACGCAGCTCGGTAATGCCCGGGCGACGGTACATGGCATTGCTGTCGAAGTTCATCTTCGCGTCCAGCGCCATCAGCTTGCCGTCATCGATATCGGCCAGCGGGTTGATCTCGGCCAGCAGGGCATCCTTGTCGCGAAAGCAGCGGTACAGGGCCTGCATCATCCTGGCGGCCTCGCCAATCTGCTTGCCGGTAAAGCCGATCTTCGCGGCGATCTTGCGGGCCTGAAAACTGGCCAGGCCAATGGCCGGATCGATGGGCTCGCGGATCACGCGATCAGGGTCGGTCCTGGCGACCTCCTCGATGTTCATGCCACCGGAGGCGGAGGCGATCACGGTGATGCGCTGCGTGGCACGGTCGATGACCATGCCGAGATAGAATTCCTTGTTGATATTGCAGGCCTGCTCCACCAGCACACGCTGCACCAGCCGGCCTTGCGCACCGGTCTGCGGCGTCACCAGGTTGCTGCCGATCATCTCGTCGGTGAACTGCTTGACCTCATCGAGGGAGGAAGCGACCTTGACCCCGCCACCCTTGCCGCGTCCACCGGCATGGATCTGCGCCTTGACGACCCACTTGTCGCCGCCGAGTTCTTCCGCAATGGTTGCCGCATTGTCGACGTTGTGTGCAACACGGCCATCCGGGACCGGTACGCCATAGCCGCGCAACAGTTCCTTGGTCTGGTATTCATGGATATTCAATGTAGTTCTCCGGTTTTTATATTACTGACGGGAATGGATCAATCAGTCATCAGGTCATTCCCGCGCAGGCGGGAATCCAGAATGGCGGCAACAGAAGACAACCCCTGGATTCTCGCCTGCACGGGAATGACAATTTTTCGTTACTGACGCCCTGCCAGCGACTGCTCGATCTGTGCAGCCTTGGCCATCATGACCTCGGCCTGACGAATCGAGGCGGCATCGATCAGGCGACCATCCAGCGACACGGCGCCCTTGCCCTCGGCCGCGGCCTCTTCCATGGCGACCAGGATACGACGCGCACGATCCACCTCGGGCTGCGGCGGTGTGAACACCTCGTTGGCCAGGGCAATCTGCGAGGGATGAATCGCCCACTTGCCCTCGACACCCAGCGCGGCAACACTGCGCGACACCGCGGTATAACCGTCGGGATCATTGAAGTCACCAAACGGTCCGTCGATCGGGCGCAGACCGTAGGCGCGGCAGGCAACCACCATGCGCGAGATGGCGAAGTGCCACTGGTCACCCCAGTGACGTTCACGCGTGCCCTCGTTATCCGGATGCGTCAGCATGTAGTAGTCAGGGTTGGCACCGCCCATGTTGGTGGTGCGTGCCTGCGTCGAGGCAGCGTAGTCGGCGACACCGAACACCATGGCCTCCATGCGCTCCGGGCAGGTCTGGGCAATGGCCTCCACGTTGGCCATGCCCAGCGCCGTCTCGATCAGCACGTGCAGGTTGATCGGCTTGATCTTCCTGGCGGCCTCGATCTGTTCCAGCAGGGTCGAGACGAACAGGATATCGGACGGGGTCCCGACCTTGGGTATCAATATAGTGTCGAGCTTGTCACCGGCCTGCTCGACCACATCCACGATATCGCGGTAACAGTAGTGGGTGTCCAGGCCATTGATACGCACCGAGACACTGCAGTTTGACCAGTCGAGGTCGTTCAGTGCCTCGATGACGTTTTTACGCGCCTGCGCCTTGTCATCCGGCGCGACCGCATCCTCAAGGTCGAGGAAGACCATATCGGCCCCGGCATTGGGAGCCTTTTCCAGCATGCGAGGGTTACTACCGGGGACAGCCAGTTCACTGCGGTGCAGACGATTACGTACAGCCATGATGTACCTCTAGTCAGAATGAAAAAAACCGGACGATCGCCCCTGTAAGGGACACGATCGGCGCGCCTGGCGTTTGGGCCGGCGCGAACAAGGCCGCGTAATATACAAGGTTGAGCGCCCTATTGGAATGTAGCGGTCACCACCAGGACCCCGGCAGACCGACCTGCGTCAAGCCCATGGCACCTGCTTCACCTCCCTGCAAACTTCTGATATCAATCAGTTAGCGCGTATTTCTCGTGCCATTTCCTTAATGTGTGAACCGCTGCATGCTTTTTATGTCCTAACGCCTTTCATCAAGGTGGCCCTTCTATATAATCTGCACCCCGGCAGCACACCCCGTGGTGACAGACACAGGGCCGCAAACATGAACCATTATCCCAGGAGAAGCACATGAAGCGTTGGCATGGACTGTGTGCGGCAGTGCTGTTACTCGGCGCCCCGCTGAGCCATGGCAGCAGCAAGGATCCCGGCAAGGTCATTGCCGGCTGGATCGAAAAGGTCAGCCTGGTTGACCCGTCTGTCACCCTCAAGGCCAAGCTGGATACCGGCGCAAAGACGTCCTCCATCCACGCTACCAACATCGAGCAGTTCAAGCGCGATGGCAAACGCTGGATGGCCTTCGACCTGGTACTGACCGATGTCGATGGCAAGCAGCATAGCGTGCACATGGAACGACCCAAGGCGCGTCGTGTCGCCATCAAGCACACCGACGGCGAGCATGACCGGCGCGCGGTGGTTGAACTCGACATCTGTTTCGACGGGCGCAGGCACACCACCGAGTTCACGCTGGCAGACCGCTCTGACTATATCTACAACGTACTGCTTGGCCGGGAATTTCTTCAGGGTATCGCGGTTGTCGACCCCGAGGCGACCTTCCTGACCCAGGCCGACTGCCCTGCCCCGGCACCGTGACGACTGCCCCGACATGAACAACTTCACTGTCAAGGGCTGGGCGCTGGCACTTATCCTGCTTGGCCTGCTCATCACTGCTTACAAGGTCTACGAACTGGGCCTGCCGCTGACGCCGAAACAGAGCACCGATGTCTGGACCGTGCAGGCACAGGTGGCGTTCGAGGGGACCGGCGGGCCCGCGAAGCTGTCACTCTACGTACCGGACAACACGCCGGGCTTCATGCTGCTGGATGAGGACTTCATCTCCAGCCGTTTCGGCCTCACCATTGCAAAGACACAGGAGAATCGCCGCGCCGACTGGGCCATTCGCCGTGCGCGAGGCGACCAGACCCTGTACTACCGGATAGCTGTCGCACGTTCCAACCTGAGTCACGACTGGGACTCCATACCTGACTACCCTGAAGCGCCCGTCTATCCCGAACCCTATGCCTCTGCCATTCAGGCCATCATTGAAGACGTGCGCGAAGAGTCCGCGGATGTCATGTCATACACCCAGGAACTGCTGAAGCAGCTCAACGCCAGCACACCGGATGAAAACATCGAGTTGATCAGGGACAAGGCCACCAGCGTTGACCAGTGGACCCTCGAGATCATCAACATCCTCAAGGGCGTGCGCATACCGGCACGGCGCATCTGGGGACTGGATATCAGCGACTCGGCAAACAACCTGCACCTGCGCCCCCTGTTGCAGGTACACAATGGTGACAAGTGGCTGAGTTTTGATCCTGAATCGGGTAGCGAGGGCATCCCGGCCAACTTCCTGGTGTGGAAGGTCGGTGATCGCAATGTCACGAAACTCGAGGGTGGCAACGATGTCTCCGTGCGCTTTTCGGTCACGCGCACCTACGCGGAACTGATCGACGTCGCGCGCCAGGGCGCTGCCTCGCGTGACTCCATCTTCTCGAATTTCTCCCTGCTGGCTCTGCCGGTACAGAACCAGAACGTCTACCAGTTGCTGTTGATGCTGCCGCTGGGCGCCCTGCTGGTGGTCTTTCTGCGAACCCTCGTCGGCCTGAAGACCTTTGGTACCTTCATGCCCATTCTGATTGCCATGGCGTTTCGCGAAACGCAGCTGTTCTGGGGCGTCATCATGTTTTCCATGATTGTTTCTATCGGCCTGATGATCCGCTTTTACCTCGAGAAACTGATGCTGCTGTTGATCCCGCGCCTCGCCTCGGTGCTGATCATCGTGGTTATCCTGATGTTGCTGATCAGCCTGATCACCAACCAGCTTGGCATCGAGCGCCTGTTATCCATATCGCTGTTCCCGATGGTCATCCTCGCCATGACCATCGAGCGCATGTCGATCATCTGGGAAGAAAACGGCGCATACGAGGCCATCCTGCAGGGGGCCGGCAGCCTGCTCGTTGCCTGCATCGGCTACGTGGTCATGACCAACGAGAACCTGATGTACCTGATGTTTGTCTTTCCGGAACTGTTGCTGGTAGTGCTCGGCCTGTGTCTGTGGATGGGCAGATACACCGGCTACAGGCTGGCGGAGCTTGTACGCTTCAGAGACATGCTCAACAGAGGCCCCTGATGAGACTGTTTGCCAAACCCAGCGAGCTGCGCGCACAGGGCGTGCTCGGTATGAACAAGCGTAATGCCGATTACATCATGCGCTACAACCCGCGCAGGCTGTACCCGCTGGTCGACAACAAACTGAAGACCAAGCAGATCGCACTGGACAGTGGTATCGCGGTACCGGAACTCTACGGCGTCGTCGAGACCGAACACCAGGTGCAGCAGATCGAATCGATACTCGCGGACCACCGCGCGCTGGTGGTCAAACCGGCACATGGCAGCGGCGGTAACGGCATCCTGATCATCAACGGCCGCATGGGCAACTTCTACCGCAAGACAAACGGCAGTCTGCTGCCGCTGTCGGCGATCCAGCATCACACCTCGAATATACTCAGCGGCATGTACAGCCTCGGCGGCGTGCCCGACAAGGCCATCATCGAGTACCGCGTCGACTTTGATCCGATGTTTGAACACATCAGTTACCAGGGTGTACCGGATATTCGCATCATTGTCTTCCGGGGCATCCCCACGGCGGCAATGATTCGCCTGCCGACGCGCGACTCCGATGGCAAGGCCAATCTGCACCAGGGCGCCGTCGGCCTGGGCATCAACATGACCACTGGCACGACGACCCATGCCGTGCACCACAACAATATCGTCACGGCACACCCCGATACCGGGCATCCAACCACGGGCATCGTTATTGCGCACTGGGACAACATCCTGCGGCTGGCGACACACTGCGCCGACCGCGTCGGGCTCGGCTATCTTGGCGTGGATATCGTCATCGATCGCACCCTCGGCCCGCTGATGCTTGAACTGAACGCCCGCCCCGGGCTCAATATCCAGCTTGCCAGCGGTCATGGCCTGCTGAAGAATCTGCTTAAGATTGAATCACAACAGGATTTACCGACCGATATCGATGCCAGGCTTGCCTTCGCTAAAGTTCTGCAACAAAGCGTAGATAGTAATCAGGTAGTCAATTAAACTACCGGCACGGTTTATGAACCCCATTCAACGACACAGCGCCCTGCCCGCCAGTCGCGCACTGCTCCTCGTCCTGCTGGTTGGCACGGGTTCGCTGCTGACAGCACAGGCAGCCGATGCCCCCATCAGCGAGGCCAGCCCCACGGTCACCGTGCAGCAGCCGGAGCCGGTGATCGCACCGAATCTCGACCTGAAAGAGGTCGCCCCCGTTCCCCAGCCGGCATCAGTGCTGGAAGCCTTTGACGAGTCGCCCACGCAAGCGCTCGCACAACCAGCGGTCCTTTCGTCCGGCGCTGACGACACCGACATGGAGAAATTCATCATCCTTGGCGCCGAGGTCGCACCCGGTACCTCCACGCGACTTGCCTGGTCAAGCGACGGCAGCATCTCCGGCCTGGCAACACCGACACCGGTACTGGTGATCCGCGGCAAACGCCCCGGGCAGACACTCTGCCTGACGGCGGCCGTACACGGTGATGAGTTGAACGGCATCGAGATCGTGCGCCGCGTCATGTATGACATCAAGCCGGAAGACCTCAGCGGTAACATTATTGGTATACCGATCGTGAACCTGCAGGGTTTCCAGCGTGGTTCACGCTACCTGCCGGACCGTCGCGACCTGAACCGCTTCTTTCCCGGCGAGGCTGACGGCAGCCTCGCCTCGCGCGTTGCGTATTCCCTGTTTAACAAGGTCATCACGCACTGCGACAAGTTGATCGACATGCACACCGGCTCCTTGCGCCGCACCAACATGCCGCAAATACGCGCCGACATGCGCAACAAGGAGGTGGCGACGTTCACCGAGGGGTTCGGCAAGATCGCCGTCATACACAGTGCCGGCAGCCCCGGCATGCTACGCGCCGCGGCCCTTGAACACGGCATACCCACCGCGACACTCGAGGTCGGCGAATCCCTGCGCATCCAGGAAGACCAGATCGAGATGGGCGTCAGCAGCGTCAACCGCTTACTGGAACGCGAGGGCATGTACTCACGCCTGTTCTCCTGGGGTGAACCGGAACCGGTCTACTACCAGTCCAGCTGGATACGCGCAGAACGCGGCGGCATCCTGTTCAGCAAGAAGGAACTGGGTGACATGATCAACACCGACGAGGTGCTCGGAACCATCACTGACCCGATCACCAACGAGTCCAGCTCCATCCTGGCAACGACCAGCGGCCGCATCATCGGCATGGCCGTCGACCAGTTTGTCATGCCCGGCTACGGTTGCTATCACATCGGCATCGAGGCCTCGGAAGAAGTGCTCGCCGAGCAGGACCCGCCACAGATGCCCGCGGTTGACGTCGAGTAGCCTGGTCGTGATCAACCGGCTTCCAGGATCGGCGCCTCCTCCAGGATAAAAATACGCACCCAGGGATCGTCCCCGTCCTCCAGTATATCGAGTGGACTGTCATTTCGAATCTCGTGAATCAACTGACGCAACTCACCGCGGAAATCGCCGACAATTGGACCGGGGGAGGTCAGCAACACGATGATCTTCGCACCCGGCTCGATACCTTCCCGCCCCATGGTCAGCAGGCGCAGGTTTTTCTTCGAGGCGACATACTGCTTGACTGCATCGCGTACGTCCGACGATACCGGGAAACTGATGGGCCGGACCTGGCCGGCCCGGTTCTTTTCCATGCCTTTCAGCAGCAGCGGCGCGGCCAGTATGACAGCGATCAGGATCAGGCCGGCAAAGGTACGGCGTGCCCACGCCGGCATGGCGGAATCAACATTCCCCCGCGCGCGCACGCCCAGCAGGCGAAACACCAGGGCGGCACCGATCACGACGGCGACCAGGTTGGTTATCAGCAGCACGGAGGCATTGGCTGCGATGTCGGTATGACCGGCGGTCAGGGCAATACCTACCACCGCAAGCGGTGGTAACAGCGCCGCCGCAATCGCCACGCCCGCGAGCGTACCCGACACGTTCGGTCGCCCCTGCGCATAGGCAGCCACCATCCCCGAGGCCAGCGCAACAAACAGATCAAACAGGTCGGGACGACCGCGTGCCTCGATCTCCATTGTGGGTTCATAGCCGTGATTGGCCAGGCCAAACAGGACCGACACCGCCAGCCCGACCAGAATGCCTTTCAGGGCGACCCGGAATGCGCGGCGCAGCAAGGGCAGATTACCCTGCTCCAGCGCCAGACCGGCGCCGACCAGTGGCCCCATCAAGGGCGCAACCAGCATGGCGCCTATTACAACGGCCGTGGAACCCTGCAGCAGGCCCAGCGAGGCCAGTGTCGCTGCCAGGAACATCATGATGTAGAAATCCACCCCGCCAACGGCACCCAGACGAATACGTTCATACAGCTCGTGGCGCTCGTCGCGGTCCAGCGTCGGGAACCAGCCCAGCAGGCGTCGCTCCCCGGTCGTTGTCTCGTTCATTATTGCAGCCTCCGCGGTTCTGTCATCCTGAAATCCTTCAATATACCCCTAAAGTATAGGTATATTTCAGATACCCATTGATAGCAGCAGACTGTCCGGGCGCACTGCACACGATCAGACCGGGATCAGCGAGGAATCGCCTTATGGGGCTGGACGGTGTATTCCACTTGCCACCAATCCCGGTGAAAGCTACCCTTCACTGCACCAGACGGCAGGCCGAATACGGCAAACAGAACCCCGCACCCTAGCGGGGTTCTTTTTTCTGCAGTCATCGCTCACCGGGACCATGAGGATACAAAATATGAAAAAACTGTTTGTCGGAAATCTGCCGCAGGACGCCACGGAAAGCTCGGTACGCGAAATGTTTTCTGCCTATGGCACGGTGCGCTCTATCAGTGTCACCTCGGATATCTTCACCGGCAAGTGCAAGGGGTTCGGTTTTATAGAGATGGAAGGCCACGAGGCGCGCGCCGCACAGGCGGCCCTCGACGGCAACCTGATCGGTAACGGCGATCGCTCGCTGAAGGTGCGCTTCGATGATCCGCGCGCCGCGCGGGGTCGCAAGCGGCGCTAGGCGCGACGCGACGCCCGGGCCGGGCGTTTGTTGCCCTTGCCTGGCTGGCCCGGGCGCCTGTTGCGCGTCCGGGTCTGTCCACCACCACCCGGACGGGACTGCCGACCCTGCTGAATCGGCTCGGCACGGATCGCCGGATCCGGTTCATAGCCCGGTATCATAATCTTTGAAATATCCCGTTTCAGCAGGCGCTCGATGTCACCGAGCAGCTTGTGCTCGTCGACACACACCAGCGACACCGCCTGCCCCTCGTTGCCGGCACGGCCGGTACGACCGATACGGTGCACGTAATCTTCCGGCACATTCGGCAGTTCATAGTTCACCACGTGCGGCAGCTGCTGGATATCCAGACCGCGGGCGGCGATGTCCGTGGCAACCAGCACGCGTACCTCGCCGGCCTTGAACCCGGCCAGTGCACGGGTACGCGCCCCCTGGCTCTTGTTGCCGTGAATGGCCGCGCTGCTGATGCCGTCCTTTTCGAGCTGTTGCGAGAGGCGGTTGGCGCCGTGCTTGGTGCGGGTAAAGACCAGCACCTGCCGCCAGTTCTGCGAACCGACCATAAAGGACAACAGTTCACGCTTGCGTGACCTGTCGACATGATGGACTACCTGGGAAACACCTTCAGCCGCCGTGTTACGCCGTGCGACCTCGATCAGCACCGGAGAATCCAGCAGGCCGTCGGCAAGCTTCTTGATATCGTTTGAATAGGTCGCGGAGAACAGCAGGTTCTGACGCCGTCTGGGCAATAAGGCCAGAATCTTGCGAATGTCACGGATAAAACCCATATCCAGCATGCGATCCGCTTCATCGAGCACGAGAATTTCGACACTGGACAGGTCCAATGTCTTCTGCGTGGCATGATCCAGCAGCCGTCCCGGCGTCGCCACCACGATATCCACACCCTTCTGAAGCCTCTGGATTTGCGGATTGATCTTGACGCCGCCAAAGATCACGGTGGACGACAGGTGCAGGTGTCTACCGTACACCTCGACACTCTCGCCGACCTGCGCGGCAAGCTCGCGCGTCGGCGTGAGGATCAGGGCACGCACCGGGCGCCGCCCGTTGACTGGTTTGCCTG
>CAJQNP010000112.1 GCA_905479705.1 uncultured Gammaproteobacteria bacterium | reverse complement strand
CCCGGCATGCTTGCCGCACTCCTCTACCTGTTCTTCAGCAGGAAGATGAACGAGGCCTATGTCAGCACCCTGATTGCTACCCTGAAAGAACGTCTGTTCCTGCCCAATGAACAGATGTATGCCGACCTGGGCAGCTGCAGTGACGAGGATATGCAGGAGATCATGCGTGGTGTGACGCACAGCGACACGGAAGTATCAATTGCCTTCTCCAGGGTGCTTGCGGAATCGTTCCCCGACAGGGCCGCAAGTATCATCCTGCAGCGTTCTTCCGGGGAAGACAATGCGACAACCGACCGTTATCTGAAACTGCTTGGCTCGCTGGACATCGCGAGGCATGTCGACGACCTGCACAAACGCGCAACACACGGTGATGCCCACCTGCAGGCCAGCATCCTGCTGCTGTTGCTGGCGCACGGCGACCGGGATACAAGCACACGGACAATACGCCTGCTTGACAGCGACAACCCGCGGCTGCGCGCAACGGCCATCCAGGCCGCGCTACGCTATCCCGATTCCGCTCCCGGCAGTGCACGCATCATGTCAGTCTGGCAGGCGCTGCTGCAGGACGACAGGACCACGCAACTGGCCGCACTCGACCTTATTCCCGACCTGCAACACTTGCCGCAACAGGAACGGCAATCACTGCAAGCGGCCTACCAGAGTGCGTTCTCGCAATTACTGGATGACACACAGGATGAAACCAGGGTTCGCGCCCTGCGCAGCATGCAATCGTGGCATGGAGACAGTTCTGCCGACATTCAGCATGCACTGCAGCACTCGCTGGCGAGTGAACATCCCGGGGTACGTGAAGCCGCGGCAAGATGCCTGCACCTGGCGAACGATGAACAGCGCGCATCCCTGTTGCTGCAGGCAATCGGCGATGCAAATCCGCGGGTACGTCAGGCCGGCATCGAGACAATGAAGGCGACAACCGACGGTTACGAGGATCTGGCCCTGCAGTGGATCATGGACAACCAGGGTTCCCTGCGGGCCCAGCAGGCGCTGCTCAAGCCGCTGCTGGACTCCGGACTGGACAAGACTGTGTTTGCCGACATTGCTCGCAAGAAGTCTGAAGAGGCACAGATTCTGGGACAGGCGCTGTCGATCATGGACGCGGATGCCGGCGGGCTTAATTGCCTCGAGCTGTTACGGATCACCCTGAAAGAGCAACTCGACCAGAACATCGATCTTGCACTGCTGGCACTGGAACCCCTGTATGAACCGGGTCTGATAGCCATCATCCGTGCCGGCTTTGCCAGCGGTGATGCGCGCCATGTTGCAAATGCCTGCGAGGCGCTGGAGAATCTCGACAAGCAGGCTATCACGGCCGGCCTGAGTGTTATGCTGCAGAAATCGGTGAGCAATGACTTCAGCACAGATGACAGCCGCTTCAAATCGCTCGAGGATGTCGTAAACTGGTGCATGAATCACCGCAACAGCTGGCTCAACCTTTGCGGAGACCAGGCCCTGCAGCCCTTGAACGCGTGACGAAACCATGCCTGACCTATTCGACCGACTGATCCTGCTGAAGAAGTCACCCATCTTTTCGATGGTCACGACAGACGACCTGCGAGTCGTCGCCCAGGCAATGGAAAAGCAGGAATATTTTGCCGGCGAGCGTATATTTGAAATCGGAGACCAGGGCGATCACCTCTACATCATCGTGTCAGGCAAGGTGGGTATCTCGCTTGAGGCAAAGTCATCCGGCAATGGCTATATAGCCACCTTGTCATCGGGTGACTGTTTTGGCGAAATGAACCTGCTCGATGACCTGCCGCGTTCGGCAACGGCCGAGGTCATAGAAGATACCAGCCTGCTGTCACTGGAGAAGACCCGCCTGCGGGGGCTGATACAGAGCTACCCGGACATGAGTGTCGGTATGCTGCGCAGCCTGTCGCTGCGCTTGCGCGACGTCAATCAGAAGCTGATGAAAGAGAAATCACATGCATAATTACACGACCCTGAAGACCCTGTTGCTGGCCGCACTGCCCGCCGCCGGGCTGTGCCTGTGGTCGACGATGGCGACTGCGGGCCCAAAGCCGGGAGACAAGCACTACAACAAGATCGGATTTTTTGACATCCATGTCTGCAACTGGCCGAATCAACCACTCTTTCTGATGCCGCTGGTATCAACGGCGTACTACAAGGATATCGAAAAAGTCGATGTGTTCTACCCCGACGGCAGGCAACTGGCAGAACTCGACCTGTCACGATTCCGCACGCTTGAACCCAAGGATGGACCAAAAAAACAGGTATTTATCAACCAGCTCGGGTTGCCGGATGATGCCGTTGAAGGCTGGTACTCGGCACGTATCAAGCTGAAGAATGGAGAGACGCATACCGCAAGCGACTATGTCGTACCCTCCGAACTGGGCCGCGCAGGCGGACAGCAACCGGCACATGAAGAGAGCGTTCCCCTCCCCCCTGAAAAGCTCAGCTGGGACCCGGTATCCGGGGCCGGATTCTACCAGGTCTTTATCCGCGACCAGTGGGATGATGACAAGCTGATCTATACCTCGAAGCTGCTGACCGAACCGGAGCTGCAGCTGCCACCCGGCATGATCGAGGACGGTGGCTACTACTCATGGCTTGTTCATGCCCGCGATATCAATGAAGATATCACGCTGGGAGATTTCAACAGCGGCTCACTCAGCAGTCCGGTGACCTTTATTGTTGATAGCAGCCAGTAGCGACAGGCTACCAGCGCGATGGCAATTTCTGCTGGATGGTAATGCGTTTCTTGTCGACCGATATATAACCACCGGCCTTCAGGTCCTTCAGTATTCGACTGACCATGGCCCGTGATGCACCGACCATGTCGGCGATCTCCTGCTGCGTGATCTTCCCGGTGATCATTTCACCGTCTTCCTGCTGTTCCGCCTGCTCCAGCAACACCCTGGCAACCCGGCCGTAGACATCCAGCAGGGCCAGGCTGCTGACGTTCCTGGCCAGCATGCGCATGCGGCTGGTCATGGGCTTGATGAGGTTGATGGCGATCTCGGGATTCTTCGACAGGCACGCCATGAAATCCTCGCGGGAAATGATCATAAACCGGGATGGCTCGGTGGTCATCACCGAGGCAACACGCGGCTGCTTGTCGATCAGGGCGAGATCGCCAAAATAATCACCGGCGGTCTGGTGGTTCAGAACGGCCTCGCGACCGTCCTCGGCACTGATAAACACCTTCACGGCACCGGAGAGGATGACGTACAGCGAGTATGTCTCGTCATCCTGGTTGATGACGATGGCGTTCTTATTGAAAGACTTGACGCTGCTGTGCTGCTCGATCTCGCTCAGCGCGACCTCTGACAG
The DNA here is from genome assembly GCA_905479705.1 of uncultured Gammaproteobacteria bacterium. Taxonomy (GTDB): domain Bacteria; phylum Pseudomonadota; class Gammaproteobacteria; order UBA9214; family UBA9214; genus UBA9214. The sequence continues at coordinate 3,477 of CAJQNP010000112.1, read as the reverse complement.
ACCTGAGAACAGCGGAACATTCTCTAACATATTCATTGGTTTATTCTATACTTGTATAAACTACAGAAGCTTGACTGTCCACGCCTTCAATTAGAATAGAATACCCTTCACCGGGTCAACCACCAAGCAGGGACAGGCACTATAGCGGTCATGGCAGGCAAACTGAAAGAACCACGCGTCATCACCGATCACAACCGGGAACCGGTCTGTATCCTGCCGGCCGGATTCTATTTCGATGATGCGCGCTGGGACAGGATCTGGGAACGCTACGAGGAAAAGGGCGAGTCACTTACCCATGAAGACCTGCGCACCCTGTTCCCGGACGAGCCTGCCCTGGTGCCACGCAAGGTCTAGCCGGCTGCCTGCAGCGCCGCGATGCGTTCCTGCAGCGGCGGATGGGTCATAAACAGTTTCTTGATGCCGTCGCCGAGACCACCGGAAATACCAAACGCGGCAAACTCGGCGGGCAGATCATGCGGATTCTGCTGGCGCTGCAGGGCCTGCAAGGCAGCGATCATCTTGGAGCGCCCCGCCAGTGAGGCGCCGCCCGCGTCAGCCCTGAATTCGCGCCGGCGCGAATACCACATCACGATCATCGACGCCAAAATCGACAGGAAGATTTGCGCAACGATGGATACGATGTAGTACGCAGGACCGAAACCGCGCTCCGTCTTGAACACGACACGATCAACCACGTGCCCGATAACCCGCGATGCAAAGATGACAAAGGTGTTGATCACGCCCTGAATCAGACCCATGGTCACCATGTCGCCATTACTGACGTGGCTGACCTCGTGCCCCAGTACGGCCTCGACTTCATCGGATGACATACTGCGCATCAGCCCGGTACTCACCGCGACCAGCGCGTTATTGCGGCTCATACCGGTAGCAAAGGCATTTGGTTCAGCCGCCTCGAAAATCCCCACCTCGGGCATGCCGATACCCGCCTGTTGCGCCTGTCGCTGCACCGTACTGACAAGCCACTGCTCGGTACTGTTGGCCGGTTGTTCAATGATCTTGACGCCCATGGCACGCTTGGCCATGAACTTGGACATGGCCAGAGAGATAAATGAACCGCCAAAACCGATCACAGCGGACATGACCAGCAATGCCTGCAGATTCAGGTCAACACCGTTCTCGGCGAGGACACCTTCAAAGCCGAACACCTGAAAGACAATGCTGATCAAGACCAGAATGGCCGCATTGGTAGCCAGAAAAAGTCCAATTCTCATCATGGTGAAATTCCTTCCCGGAGGCAGTTACCGTGGTCGTGAGTATAGTAAACCCGACCCGTGAAAGAGGACAATGGTGGCAAATCCGGAAAATTCAAGGGCAGGGAACTTTCCGGTTTCTGTGCTATCTTACTGACTACCAATGGGGGCGACCTGGCTTCGACGTGGGTCGCGAAACCTGAGGTGCATGCCGAGGTGCAGGATTCCTCGTAAAACCGTCTGCAAACTATTAGTTGCCAACGACGACAACTACGCACTCGCAGCTTAAACCCCTGTAGGGTGCCGTCTGACTGGAGCCGTGCATGTGCGTCCAGAGTTACCGGTCTTCGGACAAGTAACACTCAGGCGTCGACTCTCACATGATCGCGACGAAGCACGTTCGGGGCGGAATCGTTAAACTTTAACCGGAATCGCTGGTTATCTTCCCTGCCCGTCGGGTAGTGGCCAGTTAAATTAATAGACGCGGATAAGCATGTAGAGCCGATGGCAGAGGGCTTGCGGACGCGGGTTCGATTCCCGCCGCCTCCACCATATCAAGGGGTCACCCAGACCCATCCAGACCACCTAAGGCCAATGAAATACAGCGCCTTAGGTGGGCTACCCTCCTCTCTCACTTAGCAAATTTCAGTGCACATCTGATTACTGTGCCATTTTCGGACCTTCAGCATTAGATAATGGCGACCGCTTCTATGGTCGAATTCAAGCATCTAGCCATGCAAGCAATAACCAATATCCTGCTATTCAATGCCCGCACGCCGCAGGACCTTTCCTAGTCATCCGGCTTTTGTGTATATGACTTTCTTATGCGATCGAGCGCTCCTTTCTTGCGTAACACGAGTGCATAAACCATTTTATACACAATAGCTACAAACAATCCGATGGTAAGAAGTGAATAAACTACGGTGAAAATCTTTGATAATGGTGTTGTTGGCACCAGCTCACCATTACCAATGGTCGACATCACCATAAAACAGAAATATAAAGCATCAACAACGCTCCAGCCTTCTACATACGTATAGAAAAAAGTACCACTGACAAGAAAAGTTAAGAGAAGAAATAGGAGAATGTGAAATTCTTCATCATGCTTAATCACATACCAGATTGCGCCAAGCAGCTTCAAGACGTTAAGAAAAAAACCAGCCAAGACACTATCCCCTTATCTATGGTGATAAATCTATACGGTGTACTGTACGGGCCTTCTTCAATTTATTCTGTTGCTCGTCATCGAGCCCGACCACAGTCGTACAACAATAGTCCGAATGCTTAAAGTTCGGCCCCGCTTCCGGTGAAACGCGTCTGGAACTGCAGCTCGCAGGGGGCTACAGCGTTTAATGTTTCACATTTGTGAACCTGATGGCGACCGAAACAGAAGATCACTGGACACCCTAATCAAATTGGCGCGTCTTGTACTCCTCCTTGAGTGCCTTGTCGTATTTTAGCACCTTGATCTCGCCGAAGTCTTTGCTGTAAAGCGGGTAACCTTTCTCGGCCCAGCCAGCGATGCCACCATGGACCAGGTAGACGTTCTTGTAACCGTAGCGGTAGAGGAAAGAAGTAAAATACGTGGCACGATGCTGGCTGCGGCAGAAAATCCAAATCTCGGTGTCTGGATCAGGCCAGTGCTTCGGTACGAGATACGGGTTACCAGAATCGATGTTGTTCGCATCCCTAAGGTGGCCAGCGTAAAATTCAGCGCCCGTACGAATGTCGAGGATGACGGCATCGCTTTTCTTCTCCTGAACCTCCCGCCATTTCTTGTAGAGGTCATCAACGCTAACGATGTGCTCCTGCGGAATGAGCGCCTGCAGCTCTGCAAAGACCTTCTTCTCTTCATCCCCCGGTGTCGCGAAGGTCAGTGTGGGTGCAAGGATGATGGTGGACACGGCGAGACTTAACAGCCATTTTATGTTCATGGTCGATCCCTCTTATTTAGGTTATGGGATAGGCTTAATCCAGCAACCATTGATTATGTGATCTTTCGGGGGGAGTTTGCACGTCACCTGGACTGACAGCAATGGGTAATTGTTGCCGATCTATTCCTGTCGCAGAAGGTCTTAAAACAGTACGTTCCGCCCCCCAGGCTGAATTGCTGAACTTCTGAAAAGGGTCGCTCATGCCTGTTAGCGAAATCTTATATAAGGGTTTCATGTAGTTCCGGATTCGACCGGTAACTTGCCGTTCCCGATCACCTGAACCCTGGCTGCTGACGGAAACGATAAACGCGTACTTCCGTCCCGGCCACTTT
>CAJQNP010000111.1 GCA_905479705.1 uncultured Gammaproteobacteria bacterium | reverse complement strand
GCGCCCACACCGATCTGGTCGACAAGTCCAAGCTGTTCAAGTAACACCCGAACAGTAGTTTGACCTTAAAGTCCGGGTGCCTGTCGGTGCCCGGACTTTTTTCATTTCTGGGGAATGCCCCGGATAGTTGATTTTCTGTAGGAGCGGCTGGTAGCCGCGATCGCGCCTGCAAGGCGCGCCTGCCACTTGATTTAAATGCGGGTCGGGGTACGCTTTGCAAACCCGAGCTGCGGTCTGATGCATAGAGGTAATCCCCATGTCTGATGATAATAAACTGATTGATGATTCACCGATTCCGGATACGCCGGTAATACCGGCCCAGCTCGAGGGCGATGCGGTTATCCAGTTCCGCTGCCACAAGGATATCGACTGCTTCAATGCCTGCTGCAAGAATATCGATATCATGCTGACGCCGTACGACATCCTGCGGCTCAAGAAGCGTCTGGGCATTACCTCGACCGAATTCCTCAGGCAGTACACCGAGCCCTTCGAGTTCGCCAGGAACAGTGTCGGCGGCGTCAAGTACAAGCCCAAAGAGGGCACCAACGAGTGCCAGTTTGTCACCGAGGAAGGCTGCAGCGTCTACGAGGACCGGCCGACGTCGTGTCGCTATTACCCGGTCGGCCTGCTGTCGACGCGTCGCCAGGACGAGAACTTTGACCGCGCTTCCTATGCGCTGGTAACGGAAGATCATTGCCACGGTCATTTCGAGGACCGCAAGCTGACCATCGACGAGTACCGCGAGGAGCAGGGCCTGGAGGACTATGACGAGCTGGGTCGCGCCTGGCGACAGCTGATCCTCAAGGTGAAGTCAGCGGGTCCGGCCATTGGCAACATGTCCAAGACCAGCCTGAAGTTTTTCTTCATGGCCTGCTACGACATGGACCGCTTCCGCGAATTCGTCAAGAGCGAGGGCTTCGGCTATACCTACGATGTCGATGACGAGCTGATGCAGCAGCTGCTGACGGATGATCTCGAGTTGCTGAAGTTTGCTGACCGCATGATTCGCCAGATCATGTTCGCCGAGGAGAGCATCCCCATGAAGAAGGACGCCATGGAGACCCACCTGGCAAACCGCGGCAAGAATAAACTCGAGGGAAAACATGATGATATAGACCGTCCCAGCATGGAGTCCTATGAGCTGCCGGTGGATGGCGAGGCCGAAATAGAGGCGCGCAAGAAAGAAGATAAAGATAAATAATAATCTATGAATATAATTGTTAATGTCTAACATTATTTATAGTTCGACGCGGTAACAATACTCGTGTCGAGTCGCAGGCCGGCGTGCTGTCAATTTCCGCCCAGCACAGATGACGACAACGTTAACTCCCGGCCGTTCATGCGCTGGAAGCACCGCTTTGACTTCGTCATGGAAGCCATCCACAAGGTCGCAGCAGAAAGCGGCGAGCGTAAGGGTCACTAGCTGAACGTTACTGCCCCGACTTTCGACGCAATGATGAAACGTGCTGAATATGCACACGCAATCGGTGCGCCGGTCATCATGCATGACTACCTGGCAGGTGGCCTGTCAGCGAATACCGGTCTGCTGCAGCGGTGTCAGGACAAGGGTATGCTGATACACATTCAACGCGCCATGCGTGCGGTTCTCGACCGTCACCCGCACCGCGGCTTCTTCCTCGATCAGGGCCGGGGTTCAATGCCTGGCGCGCGCCTGGACAGGGGCTTTTTGCTGGGGACTTAAATTATGGGAAGACCAAACACGTACGCAGGTATTGGTAACGATATCAACGGGGGCATGACCACCATTGGCAGGATTATCCGCGATGCATGGGTATTTGATTTGATCCCTGAAACGGAAACCTGTGAAGGCTGGAACCAGGGGCAGATTGATGCCCTGCTGCACCGGATCAATACAGAATGGGACAAGTACGGTTGTCTTGTCAGCAACTTGCCCCGGGATTTGCTTGAACGCCACCAGCGTATACACGGGGCTGCCCTGGAACAAGCCAGGGCTGCCGGCTGGTCTGGTGAGCATGAAATCATTGACGACTCGTAACAGGGACAGGAAAAGAGTGCGTTATGTCTGAACTGCTGGGTATCGACCAGTACAAGATCAACACTGAATCGTATCAACAGCCTGTCGGCGATGCATTGCAGCTGTATTCATCTGCCCTGTCGCGACGCCAGTCGTTTTGTCCGGGCGTTCGTCGAACCCGGCTGGTACGCCCTGACCGGGCGACCATCTACAAGCGTCGCCAGCCCACGGGTGACCCGGACGATATTCGCGACATCATCACGCGTTGACGATAACTACCCGGATTACTCACTGCGCTCGTCTGCGGGTATTTAACGCGTTACGCGCTTTTCTCCGGTTTCTGCTGCACCCGGAATGATGAATTACTCAGTGCTTTCCCGGGGTCAAGCCCGCCTCAATTTCAGGATTCTTGCACCGTCAGCGGGCAGAGCCCTGTCGCGGTAACGCTGGTCCAGCAAGAGCAGTGCCTTGCGGAAATCCGCAACCAGTCGCAGCTGGATCTCCCGGCTGTCAGGGTGGTAGGCATGCATGCAGCAGTCAACCGGTTCCTGCAGTGAGTCGCGTGTGCCGCTATGCAGGAATTTCCAGGCAAGCATGATGAGACGCCCGCCCTGTTCCTGGTTAAACGCATACGCCTGGCTGTCGACAAAGACGATTTCACTGTCCGTGATGACACCAAGATACTGCAATGTACGGATCGGTACGAATACGCAGTCGAATTCACTGCGTGCCAGCAGGGTGTGGGCAAGGTTGTAGATGTCGGCCGGGAGTGTGAACGCCTTGCGCTCGACTTCCTCGGGAAGAAAGAACGTTTCGGTGACTGATTCAGTCAATGCGGCTCCGGGTCTGTGGGGCTGGGCTTGACCGCGATTATAACCATTCGCGCATTATTTATTAATGGCGTGCAGCGGCGGCTGACGGGCCTGCAGGAACCACTGATCGGTGACCACATTTCGAGTGAACCAGCGGGTCTTCAGCAACCATCGTGCAAGGAACTGTTTCACCGGCAGCGGCAGCCGTTGCAGCAGTCGCGCTGCCGGTTGTCGTTCGCCAAAGCGTTTCACAATCAGGTCGTTATAGGCCTGCAGGCGGGCCTTGCTGTAGTCCCCGGCACAGTCGCGGATGACATCACCGGCCAGTATCGCCGACTCGACGGCGGGGCGGATACCTTCACCGCTTTGCGGGTAGGCGAGCCCGGCGGCGTCACCAATCAGCAGCACATTGTCCGCGATCATGTGCCGCACGGCGTGCGGATACAGCAGGTAGGCATGGCCTTTGAACTTGTCGGTAATCTCGCCCGGCAGCTTGTGCTCCCCGGACAGGTAATCGCAGAAGCGTTGCACGTGAGCGGACAGCCTGCTCTTGTCCTCGCGTCCCAGCCCGATGTTCAGATAATCGCCCTTGCGGAATATCCAGCCGTAGCCCGCCAGGTCCGGGGTAAAGAACAACTCCGGGACGTCCTCCCTGATGCTGCAGGCGGCCTTTTCAGCCGCGGACATCCTGTACTCGACCTCCTGCGCGGCCACGGCAAGCTCGCTGACACCCTTGGCGCCAATCGCGCGCGCCACCGGGCAAAAATGTCCACCGGCCCCGACCACCAGGCGGGCCCGGTAGTGGTCATTGACCCGCCAGGCGTCGCCGTCGCGTGCCATGCCGGTAAAGGACTCACCGAGCAGCAGCTCCGCGCCACAGCGTTGTAACAGGTAGTCATCGAACTCGATGCGGCGTATGCCGTAGCTGACCGGTGCATTCGGGTAGTGCGATTCGACCTGGCGTTGCCCGAGCTGGCTGATGCGAAAGCCGCTGATCTTTTGCAGCACGCGCCCGCTGGCGTAGTCGTCCAGGTCGATATTCAGCAGGCGCATGACCTCCGGTGTGACCCAGCCGGCACAGACCTTCTGGCGTGGAAAGGTCTGCTTGTCGAGGATGCCGATGCGCAGGCCGCAACCCTGCAGGCTGTATGCCAGCGTGGAGCCGGCCGGCCCGCCACCGACGATCAGGATGTCAAAGGTTTCCATTCATTCGCTTCCTTACCAGAAAGTAGCACCGTCAATCAGCTCTTGCCAGTGGTGCCGGTCCGCCACGGCCGCCGCCGCAGGGTTGCGAACAGGGAGACAGGCGTGTGTGCTGTTCAATCAGCCCCGCTTACAGCCAGATCATGCGCCCGCACTCCAGCGGGTGGGTCAGCAGGGGGTGGCAGGGGTAGAGCCGGATCCTGAAGTATTGCTGCCCGCCCTGCAGGCAGGACTCCGCAGTGTTAAACAGGTCGCAGTGGTAGCGGGCCATGTCGCCGCGGGTGGACTCTGCCAGTTCAAATGACAGGCGGCGTTCAATATCGAAACAACCCGTCCCGGTCTCCCGGCCAAACACGCATTCAACGGTGACATCCCCGGCATCCAGGCCGTTGAGATGTATCTCGACCTCGACCGGTAACGACTCACGGGCACTGATGGAGGCCGGTATCGGGCTGACCAGGCTGCCATGAATCCCGCTCCATTGTTTATCAATACGTTGCTTCCAGCTGGCCAGCTCCTGCGCACCCCTGGCGTTATCCTCGCTCAGCAGGCGGCTTTCGCGTGCGGCGGGTGCGTAGGAGATGCGCAGATAGTCGAGTGCCATGCGAATGGTGTTGAAGCGCGGCAGGATGGACTTCATGGCGGCCTTGGACATGCGGTTCCACTTTTCCGGTTCGCCTTCCGCGTTGCGTGCATAGTAGGCCGGGATTACCTGGTACTCGAGGATATTCATCAGTTCCTCTGCCTCGAGTTGTTCGCGGGTGTCTGCATCAAACTCGGGGTGCGGTGTGATCGCCCAGCCATTCCTGCCGTTATAGGCCTCGGCCCACCAGCCATCCATGACACTGAGGTTGAGGACACCGTTGATGGCGGCCTTCATGCCCGAGGTGCCGCAGGCCTCCAGCGGGTATTTCGGTGTGTTCAGCCAGACATCAACGCCCGGCAGCAGCTCGCGTGTCATCGACAGGTTGTAGTCCTCGAGCAGGATGACGCG
>CAJQNP010000110.1 GCA_905479705.1 uncultured Gammaproteobacteria bacterium | reverse complement strand
GATCAGCTCCTCGATGCGGCGGACATACTTGATCGCCTGCGCCGGAAGATCGGCCCAGCTGCGGGCGCCGACGGTGGTGCCCTTCCAGCCCTCGATGGTCTCGTAGACCGGCGTGACGCGGGCCTGCGCGCCCTGGCTGGCGGGAAGATGGTCGATCTGCACGCCGTCAAGCTCGTAGCCGACGCAGATCTTGAGCTCTTCCAGCCCGTCGAGCACGTCGAGCTTGGTGATGCACATGCCGGTAACGCTGTTGATGTCCAGTGAACGCCGCAGCGCAACCGTGTCCAGCCAGCCGCAGCGGCGCTGACGACCGGTGGTCGCACCGAACTCATGTCCCTTCTCACCGAGGTGATTGCCGACGTCGTCAAACAGTTCCGTCGGGAACGGCCCCGCACCGACCCGCGTGGTGTAGGCCTTGACGATACCCAGCACGTAATCGAGGTGTCGCGGACCGACACCACTGCCGCTGGCCGCACCGCCCGCCGTGGTCGTTGAGGACGTGACATAGGGATAGGTACCGTGATCGATATCCAGTAACGCGCCCTGCGCGCCCTCGAACATGATGTCCTTGCCGGCGCGGCGCATCTGGTGCAACAGGCCCGGAATATCAGCCACCATGGGGGCAATCTGCTCACCCTGTGCCAGGGCCTCATCGAGCACCCGCTGGTAATCAACCGGGTCGGCCTTGAAATAATGCTGCAGTGCGAAGTTGTGGTACTCCATGACCTCGCGCAGCCGCTCGGTAAAGTGTGCCGGGTCCAGCAGCTCGCCGAGACGCAGGCCACGGCGTGACACCTTGTCTTCATAGGCCGGCCCGATGCCGCGCCCGGTGGTGCCGATGGCTTTCTTGCCACGTGCCAGCTCGCGCGCCTGGTCCAGTGCAATGTGGTAAGGCAGGATCAGCGGGCAGGACTCGCTGATCCTGAGTCGCTCGCGTGCCGGTACGCCGGCCTTGTCGAGCATCTCCAGCTCCTCGAGCAGCGCCGAGGGTGACAGCACCACACCGTTACCGATCAGGCACAGCACCTTCTCGCGCAGGATACCTGACGGGATCAGATGCAGGACCGTGGTCTCGCCATCGATAACCAGTGTATGGCCTGCATTGTGGCCACCCTGAAAGCGCACAACGGCTGCCGCCCTGTCTGTCAGCAGGTCAACGACCTTGCCCTTGCCCTCGTCACCCCACTGGGTGCCGATGACAACTACGTTTTTACCCATTCTAAATCTCTCTGTTTGTTAGTCATTCTTGCTGGCCGAATGAATTCGGCCCTACATAATGCAGTACAACCGGGACCCCCTGTAGGGCCGAATTCATTCGGCCTCACGCCGGTTTGACGACCCACGTGCCATCTTCGTCCACCAGCAAGCGGTCACAGCCCATGGATGCGGCATCACCCGCCTGCCCCGGCAGCTCGCACACGACGCGCAGACCGTCGGCGCGCAGTGCCTGTATCGCGGCCTGCAAGCTCGGATCTTCCGCCTGCGGTGCCAGTATGCCGCCGCGCCTGTCGGCGAATGCGCGGCCACTCAGTTGTATGAGTTCTTTCAGGTCCGTGCTGAACCCGGTTGCCGGACGTGAACGGCCGAACACCTTGCCAATGGCATCATAGCGTCCGCCACGCGCGATCTCCTGGCCACAGCCGGGCACGAAAACGGCAAACACCATACCGGTCTGGTAGCGATAGCCGCGCAGTTCGGCGAGATCAAAGTTCAGCACGGCACTGCCGGCGCACTGTGCAATCTTCGCGGCAATGGCGTCAAGGTTTTCCAGCGCCGCCATCACCAGCTTGCTGGCTCCGGCCAGCTGCTGGTAGGCCGTCTCGAGAATGCTGCGATCGCCATTCAGTGTCGCCAGTGATGCCAGGCGCGCACGGGCTCCACTGTCGGCAACATCCGCCAGCATCACCTCGATCTCGGGCACGGCCTTGCGTTGCAGGGCATCGAACAGGTCATTCTCCTGCTGCGCCGTCAGCCCGGCATCCTGTGCCAGACCGCGAAAGATACCGACATGTCCAAGGTCGATATGGATATCCGATACCTGCAACAGCGCCAGTGATTCCAGCAACAGGCTGATGATCTCGACATCGCTCTCGACACCATCGTGACCGAACAGCTCGGCACCGACCTGCAACGGGCTGCGCGAACCGCCGAAGCCGTCCGTGCGCGTGTGCAGCACCGTACCCATGTAGCACAGCCGGTTGGGCTCACTGCGCTGCAGCGGGTGCGCATCAATACGCGCCGCCTGTGGCGTCATGTCTGCCCGCAGGCCCATCAGGCGACCGGTCAACTGGTCGGTCACCTTGAAGGTCTGCAGATCCAGGTCATTGCCGGTACCGGTTAACAGCGATTCCAGGTATTCCAGCAGGGGCGGCATGATCTGGTCATAACCCCAGCGGGAAAACAGGTCGAGCAGCTCGCGGCGCGCGCACTCCAGCCGCCATGCCTGCGGGGGCAGCACTTCATCGATACCTTCCGGCAACAGCCACTGGTCTTTACTGGTCATAAT
>CAJQNP010000109.1 GCA_905479705.1 uncultured Gammaproteobacteria bacterium | reverse complement strand
AAGTCTTCATCATAAACAATCGACACTTGAAAAAAATGGAGTGCATAAATGAATAAATCTGATTTAGTAGATGCAATTGCGGCCGATTCAGGCCTGAGTAAAGCGGACGCCGGCCGGGCTCTTGACGGTTTCACTTCTGCTGTAACAGCAGCACTGAAAGGCGGTGATTCCGTATCATTAGTTGGTTTTGGTACTTTCGCAGTAAAACGTCGTGATGCACGTGCCGGACGTAACCCTCGTACTGGCGAAACCATCCAGATTAAGGCGTCAAATAATCCCGCATTTAAGGCTGGTAAAGCCCTTAAGGATGCCGTAAACTAGCGCGCCTTCGAACGGGGGTGCTTAGCTCAGCTGGGAGAGCATCGCCCTTACAAGGCGAGGGTCGGCGGTTCGAGCCCGTCAGCACCCACCAACGTACGTGGAGTGGTAGTTCAGCTGGTTAGAATACCGGCCTGTCACGCCGGGGGTCGCGGGTTCGAGTCCCGTCCACTCCGCCATACTGGACTCAGAAGGGCGTCCTGCCGGACGCCCTTTCTTTGTCAGCCCGGCACATAGACCCCGCAGTTTTCAGACACCGCCGTTTAATTCCCGAGAGACTCTTTCATGTTACTGGCAATACGAGAACGTATTATGGGCGTCGTTGGGTGGATCATCCTCGGCATCCTGTTCGTCGCATTCTCCCTGTTCGGCCTGGACTCATACCTGCAAAGCAGCGTTACAAACTACGCTGCGGCCGTCAATGACCAGGAAATATCGCTGCCCCGTCACCAGCGTGCCTACCAGCAGCTGCGCGCACGCATGACAGAAATGCTGGGTGAAAACTATGACCCGGCGCTACTGAACGAGGACATCCTCAAGGCAAACGCCCTGCAGCAACTGATCAGCGAAGAAGTGCTCCTGCAAGCGGCCAATGAAGCAGGCTTTGCAGCCAGCAACCGAATGGTCGCTGCGAGCCTCGACTCTATTGATGCCTTCAAGGTGGACGGCATTTTCTCCAAGGAGCAGTACGAGCGCATACTGGGTTATCAGGGCATGCGCCCGCCGCAGTTCGAACACAGCCTCAAGCAGGAAATAATCGCCAATCAATTCAAAAACGGTATTCGGTCAACGTCCGCCGCCACCAAGAGGGGCCTGGATAATGCCTTCCTGCTGGAGGGCCAGCAGCGGAAGTTCAGTTATAGCGTGCTGCCAATGCAGCCATTTATCGACAAGGTTGCCGTGACTGATTCGGATATCGAGGACTACTACACGGCAAATAGCCGTTCTTTCATGACACCGGAACGCGTCAGACTCGAGTACCTTGAGCTGAACGCGGCAGACATTGACCCGGGCATCGATGTCGATGAAGTGGCCCTGCAGACGCTTTACGACGAACAATCTGCAAAATATGTCACGCCGGAAGAACGCCATGCACGCCACATCCTCGTGGCGCTGTTACCCGATGCTGACGAAGCGGCACAGGCCAGTGCACTGGAAAAGGCGAATACGCTTGTCGCCAGGCTGGATGCCGGCGAACCCTTCGATGCACTCGCGAAAGAACTGTCCGACGACCCGGGATCGGCCGCAACCGGTGGTGACCTGGGGTTCTTTGCGCGCGGCATGATGACCGCCAGCTTCGATGAGGCGCTGTTCGCATTGCAGACCGGGGAACGCAGTCCGCCGGTCAAAACGCCGTTCGGCTACCATATTATCGAGCTTCTGGAGGTTAAGCCGGAAGTCGCGATCCCGCTCGCCGAGGTTCGAGACGAACTGGTCAACCAGTTACTTGCCGAGGAACGGGGTGACCTGTTTTTTGAGCAATCTGAAGCACTGGCAAGCCTGGCATTTGAACAGCCGGACTCCCTGCAGGGTGCTGCCGACGAACTGGACCTGGAAATCAACCAGACAGACTGGGTTGAAAAATCCGGCGGCACGGGCATTGCGGAACATGCCAGCGTTGTTGAAACAGCCTTCAGTGATGATGTGCTTCTCAATGGCAATAACAGCGCACCGATCGAGGTCGGCAATAATCACCTGATCGTTGTGCGCATCCTGGAACACCAGGAAGCCGCGCAACAGCCCCTGGAGCAGGTAAAAGCGGATGTCAGCCAGCTTGTTCGTGACGAACAGGCCCGTGTCATGACCAAAAACAGGGGTGACGAACTGCTTGATAGCCTGTCTGCGCCTGACGCCACGCTGCAGAGCCTGGCCTCTGCCAATGAACTCGCGAGCAACAGCACGGAATTACTGACCCGCAATGCGACCGAGCCTGACAGGGCGATCGTCTCCGCGGCATTCTCGATACAACCTGCAGAAGCCGGTGCAATCTCCTACGACGGCCGACAGCTGGCCAATGGTGATTACGTCATTATCGCGCTTGAAGAAACCAGGCAGGGCAGTTTTGCAGACCTGCCGGAGGCTGCACAACAGCAGGCCTGGCGTGCATTAAGCCGTGTGCAAGGGGAGGCCGAAGGCAATGCCTTCCTGGGCGCATTGCGGGAACAGGCGGTCATCCAGATACCGGAATCCTCTGACGACCAGTAACGGGCGGCAAGCATGTCTCTGTTCAGGCAACTCCTTGGTCTGAAACTGCACTGGCAAATTCTTGTTGCGCTGGTGCTTGCCGTATTCGCCGGCTGGTTGAGCGGCGTCGACAGCACCATCTTCGGCGTTCGTTACTACGCGATCTACACCTTTCTCGGCACGATCTTCATGAATGCCCTGAAGATGCTGATCGTTCCACTGGTGCTTTCATCCATCATTACCGGTATCGCCGGCATCGGCGACAGCGGCGCAATGGGCCGACTCGGTGGCAAGACCCTGCTGTATTACGCCACCACCAGCCTGCTTGCCATCATCGTCGGCCTGTTCATGGTCAACCTCGTCAATCCCGGTATTGTGGATGGCGAACCGGCAACCGAGATCGTCGCCCTGTCCGAGCAGGACACCACGGACATTGCGGCAAAGATACAGGACCGCGGCGCCAGTGACGTGGTCGATATCTTCATCCGCATGGTGCCCACCAACATTGTCGCCGCCGCCGCCGATGGTCGCATGCTGGGCCTGATCTTCTTCAGTCTGCTGTTCGGTTATTTCATGACCCGGATCAAGGGCGAGGCGGGCAGGGTGCTGAAAGACTTCTGGCAGGGTATCTTCGATGTGATGATGCTGATGACCGGCTGGGTCATGCGTTTTGCGCCCATCGGTGTCTTTGCACTGGTCGCCAAGGTAGTCGCCTCAACCGGTTTTGCAGCCTTCCAGCCACTGATGGCCTTTTTCTTTACCGTACTCGGCGCCTTGCTGATTCACTTGCTCATTGTATTGCCGCTGCTGCTGCGTTTTATTGGCAGGGTCAGCCCGGTACGCCATTTCCAGGCCATGTCGCCCGCCCTGTTGATGGCTTTCTCCACGGCATCATCGTCAGCCACCCTGCCGGTCACCATGAACTGCGTGGAGCACCGCGCCGGCGTCTCCAACCAGACAACCAGTTTTGTCCTGCCGCTGGGCGCGACCGTCAACATGGACGGCACGGCACTGTACGAATGTATCGCTGCCATGTTTATTGCGCAGGCCTACGGGATTGAACTGGGGTTTACCACGCAATTTACCGTGGTGCTGGTTGCCTTGCTGACATCGATTGGCGTCGCGGGTATCCCGGCCGCCAGCCTGGTCGCGATCACCATTATCCTGTCTGCAATCGGTTTACCGCTGGAGGCTGTTGGCCTGATACTGGCCGTGGACCGGGTGCTCGACATGTGCCGCACCAGCGTCAATGTCTTCAGTGATTCCTGTGGTGCCGTGCTGATCGGCCGGCTGGAAGGTGAAACGAATATCCTGACCAGCAAGCCAGTCCAGTGACTGCTTACTCCAGCGGTGCCATACCCACCGTGTTGTAGCCACCATCCACGTAGGTAATTTCGCCGGTAATACCCGCAGCAAGGTCAGAACACAGGAACGCCGCGGCATTACCCACGTCTTCAATGGTCACATTGCGTTTCAGTGGTGCCGTGTTTGCGAACACATCGAGCATCTTGCGGAAATTACTGATACCCGCCGCAGCCAGCGTCCTGATCGGCCCGGCAGAAATGCCGTTCACTCGAATGCCCTCGGCGCCCAGACTCTGCGCCAGGTAACGCACGTTGGCCTCGAGGCTTGCCTTGGCAACGCCCATGACGTTGTAGTTGGGAATGGTCTGTACCGCGCCAAGGTAACTCATCGTGAGCAATGCGCCGTTACGCCCGCGCATGAGCGGGTGACCCGCCTTGGCGAGCGCTGCAAAGCTGTAGGAACTGATATCGTGTGCAATACGGAAGCCATCCCGGGTCACGCAATCCAGGTAGTCACCGGCCAGCTGGTCTGCCGGGGCAAAGGCAACGGAGTGCACGATGATATCGAGCCCGTCCCAGTGTTTACCCAGGTCGGTAAACAGCTGTTCAATCTGTTCATCGCTGCTGACATCACAGGGCAACACGATATCCGAGCCGCACTCGGTGGCCATCTTGGTGACGCGCGCGCCGAGTTTCTCATTCGGGTAGCTGAAGGCGAGTTCTGCACCCTCGCGTAACATGGCCTGGGCAACGCCCCAGGCAATAGAGCGGTTGCTTGCCAGCCCGACAATGAGTGCGCGTTTTCCGTTCAAGAAACCCATAGAAATACCCTGAATGCAGTGAGATGAGTAAATAGACTGGTTCCCGGCATATCCGCCGGAAACTGTGTCGCTACGGTACCGGAAAATACTGGCAACGTGAAGGGGTTAAAGCTATGAATCACGGTACAACGGTCATTATAATGCCCGGTCATGTTCATTGCTCATGCCCCTGGTGTCACGGCCGGTCTTCTTCCTTCCGGGTGGAAGCTGTGGCTGTCCCTGGCGATCATGGGCCCCTGTCTGGCAGGCTGCGACGGTCAGCCCTGGAACCGTCCCTATCCGGCAGACAGCGCAAGCGACAACGTTTTCTATTCCCTGTTTCAGGAACGGCCCAAGCATCTCGATCCCGCGCAGTCCTACAGCTCCAACGAGGTCACCTTCACCGGACAGATCTATGAACCCCCCTTGCAGTACCACTACCTGAAGCGCCCGTATCAACTGATCCCGCTGACCGCGACCGCGGTACCGGTGGCCAATTACCTTGGCAGCAATGGCGAGAAGCTCCCTGATGATGCCCCCGTCGACGAGATTGTTTACAGCGTCTACGACATCCATATCCGGCCCGGCATCATGTACCAGCCGCATCCGGCGTTTGCTCAAGACGAGCACGGCGCACTGCGTTACCAGTCACTCACTGCCGGGGACCTGTCTGACATCCATGTACTCGGCGACTTCAAACACACCGGTACCCGCGAGCTGACGGCCGCGGACTATGTCTACCAGATCAAGCGCCTTGCACACCCGCACTTGCATTCACCGATATTCGGTTTGATGAGCGAGTACATCGTTGGCCTGGAGGCCTATGCCGAGACGCTGAAGACAGCGGCTGATGCAACAGCCACCGACGGCGAGCAGGGCGCCTATCTCGACCTGACACAATACCCGCTGGCAGGTGCCGGGGTTGTCGACCGCTATCACTACCGCATCAAGGTGCAGGGCAAATATCCACAGCTGCTTTACTGGCTGGCCATGCCGTTTTTCGCAGCAGTGCCGCAGGAGGTTGACCGGTTCTATTCACAGCCCGGTATGAAACAGCGCAACATCACGCTGGACTGGTACCCGGTCGGTACCGGTCCCTATATGCTGACAATCAACAACCCGAATCGCCAGATGGTGATGGAGCGCAACCCGAATTTTCACGGCGAGAGCTATCCAGTCGAAGGCGCACCCGGTGACACAGAGGCCGGCCTGCTGGACGATGCCGGCAAGCCACTGCCGTTTGTTGACACGGTTATTTTCAGCCTCGAGAAGGAAACCATTCCCTACTGGAACAAGTTCCTGCAGGGCTACTACGACACCTCGGGTATCTCCTCTGACAGTTTCGACCAGGCCATCAATATCGGCGCCGGTGGTGAGGTCAACCTCACGGACGACATGCTGGAGAAGGGCATTGAACTGAGCACCGCCGTGTCCACATCCATTTTCTACCACGGTTTCAACATGCAGGACCCGGTCGTCGGCGGTTACACGGAGGCCGCCAGGAAGCTGCGCCTGGCGATATCCATTGCCATCAATACCGAGGAGTACGTCTCGATCTTTCTGAACGGCCGCGGCATCCCTGCACAGGGCATGATCCCGCCCGGTATCTTCGGCTTTGTGGAGGGCAACGCGGGCATCAACCCCTATGTCTACGGGCCCTCGGCCCGCGGACCGGTTCGCAAACCCATCGAGGTTGCACGCCGCTTGCTGGCCGAGGCGGGATATCCCGAGGGGCGCGACATCAACACCGGCAAACCGCTGATACTGCATTTTGACACGCCGCAAACCGGGCCGGACGCCAAGGCACAGCTTGACTGGCTGATGAAACAGTTTGCCAAGCTGAATGTGCAACTTGTCATACGCGGTACTGATTACAACCGCTTCCAGGAAAAGATGCTGAAGGGTACGGCACAGATCTTTCAGTGGGGCTGGAATGCAGACTACCCCGATCCCGAAAATTTTCTGTTCCTGCTCTACGGCCCCAACAGCAAGGTCGGCAAGAATGGCGAGAATGCCGCCAATTACCGCAATGACGAGTTTGATCACCTGTTCGAGCAGATGAAAAACATGGAAAGCGGTCCGCCACGCCAGGCCATCATCGACCGCATGATGGACATCGCCCGCCGCGACGCCCCCTGGGTGTGGGGGTTCTTCCCCAAGCAGTTTTCCCTGCAGCATACCTGGGTGAAAAATTCCAAGCCGAACCTGATGGCCAACAACGCCCTGAAGTACAAGCGCCTTGAACCGGCGTTGCGTGCCGAACTGCAGAACGCGTGGAACCGGCCGGTGCTCTGGCCCCTGTATGCCTTTGTCATCATCGGCGTTCTCATTATTCTGCCGGCAGTCTTCAGCTTCCGCAGACATCAGCGCGAATCGGCCTACCGGGAGGTGCACTGATGCTGGCCTACATTATTCGGCGCCTGCTGTATGCCATCCCGATTCTCATCGGCGTAAACCTGCTGACCTTCTACCTGTTTTTCGTGGTGAATTCGCCGGATGACATGGCACGCATGCATCTGGGCATGAAGCGGGTAACACCCGAGGCAATTGAGAAATGGAAGGCCAGCCACGGTTACGACAAGCCGCTGTTGATAAACAGCGAGGCGGCCGCGCTCGACAAGGTTACCGATACCATCTTTTACGAAAAGTCCGTCAAGCTATTTGCCTTTGACTTCGGGTATTCGGATGACGGCCGCGACATCAGTTTCGATATCGGCCAGCGCATGCTGCCGAGCCTTGCCATCGCAATCCCCTCGCTCATCATCGGGCTCATGGTCAATATCACCTTCGCGCTGCTCATGGCCTTTTTCCGCGGGACCTATATCGACATATCTGGCGTCATCCTCTGCGTCGTGCTGATGTCGATATCGGCCATGTTCTATATCATCGGCGGCCAGTTCCTGCTGGCAAAATCATTTCGCCTGATGCCGATTTCCGGCTTTGACAGCGGTCTGGATGCACTCAAGTTTATCGTGTTACCGGTAGTCATCGGCGTGGTCAGCGGCATCGGCTCCGGTGCCCGCTGGTACCGGACATTCTTCCTGGAAGAGGCCGGCAAGGACTATGTGCGCACGGCACGTGCCAAGGGTCTCTCTGAATCACTGGTGCTGTTCAGGCATATACTCAGAAATGCCCTGATACCGATCGTCACCGGTGTCGTGGTCCTGCTGCCGCTGTTGTTCATGGGCAGTCTGCTGCTGGAATCATTTTTTGCCATCCCGGGGCTCGGCAGCTACACCATTGACGCCATCAACAACCAGGACTTCGCCATCGTCCGGGTCATGGTTTTCCTCGGCTCCGTGCTCTACATCATCGGACTGATCCTCGTCGACATCACCTATACCATCGTCGATCCGCGGGTGCGAC